>NZ_CAAAFM010000001.1:300000-600000 GCF_900634605.1 Chlamydia buteonis | reverse complement strand
GATCCTATTCCTCTTTTAAAAGTTTTAAAATAAAACAGATCGCGGATGTGAATTTATTCTATTTTTCATGACCTAATTGGACAGTAGGATATTAATATGTCTAGAATATGGTCGAGATCCATATCAAGAGCGACAAACCTGTAGAAAACAGTCTTGCAAATCTACACCAGGCAATTTGGCACTTATCAAACGGAAATGGGGAGCTCAAGGACTTATTAAGTTATCTTAAATTGAATACGAGCAAGTGAAATGGACTTTAGGCGAAGTCGTTTGAGATGATGTTCAGAACGAGAAACAGGGGGGCTCCCCCTGTTTCATCAACACAAGTAGAACTCTTAATGATGATGCTCGACAGTGCTATTACCACTTTCTTTGTTTTCAGATTCAGTATCTCGATCACCATTCTCGCTTACTTTTACTTCATCGTTTTCATCAGCAAAAACAGTAGTTCCACAAGCACATGAAGAAGCTAAAAGAAGCGCTAAGATTAATTTTTTCATTTCTATTCTCCTTGTTGTATATGCCAGAAAAAACACCCCTTAACCATATCTAGAAAAACTAAAAACATGGAAAATCGATGCTGGCATAAAGGTTTCTACGGATTCTATGAAAAAACAAGAATAATGCGCAATTAAAAAAACCTAACGATTCGATGTTAATTTATGTACTTCTCACTATTGTACGAATAAATAAATCCCGCATTATCTTATAAACGCAACCGTTAAATTTTACTACTTTTAGGATTTATTTATTCTTAGGAAAAGCTTTCAGGGACTATTTCAAAGGTGTTTGTTAAACCGCAAATAAAATCTCGTCACCCACTATCAGTAAGCGGTTTATGTCTGTAGTACCCATGACCATTCTCATAGACAATCTCTTGTTCTACAGATTCCGTTTTGGAATGAGTGTTATCATTAATTTGCATCTAATCAGAGAAAATAGTGGTCCCACAAGTACATCTAGAGGCTAACAAAAGCCTGAAGATTAATTGGTTCATTTCTATTCTCCTTGTTGTATATGCAAGAAAAAACACCCCCTTAACCATATCTAGAAAAACTAAAAACAGAGTAAGGAGAACAAGTTTGATATAAAAATTGCCGAATATTTTACGAAGAACACGTATAACGGAAGAATTTAAAAAATTACATGCTTCTCACTATAGCAATAGAAAATATATGTTTCATTATCTCGAAAAATTAGATTTGTATCCATGAATCCCTCCCCCCTTTTAGGTCTAATTTTGCCTTTCAATCTTTAGAAGTATAGGGATATCGGGTATGAAAATTTATAAACTTAAAAATAATTTCACGTCTTCAAAATCTCTAGGGAATGTTATTAGAAGTCTGATTGACATTGATAGATTGGTCTATATCTGTGGCAATAAAAAAGGATCCTCTTAGAAAGTGACATTTGGCTAAGAAGATCCTTATAAAGGTATTTTACTCTAAAAACGTGCAGAATCTAATCTCAGAAAGACTTTCTATTCTACTCTAGAGCAAGAACCACCTGTACAGCCGCCCTCTTCTTTACCTTCGTCTCCGCAAGCAACTCTATCCATAGATACTTCAAAACTACATACGCGTGATGTCGCACAAGAAGTTAGTAAAAGTAGGGCTAGCATGAGTTTTTTCATTTTATTCTCTTTATTTTAAGTTAGGTTGATTGTACATATACTCTATTCTATAGCAAGTGGAACATAATCAAATAGATTTCACACCATTTAAGCAAAAAGAGTATCCCTATTCTTCTTTCTGTTGTGGCAATAGATAGATACCGTAAAAAAGTATCAGAATACCCAAAAGTAAAGAAAGTATCGCCACAGGAACGGGCATCAACCCTAATGATACACATCCTTGAATAAACATCTCAGAAATTGCACAGGACGTAAAAGAAAGATAAACCGCTCCGGATCCGCATAATGCCAATACCAGACCAAAAATAGCCACAGCACTTGCTATTTCATAACGTGTGCGAACAGAAAAGCGTGCACGCCAAGAGACACTCATCCTATCACAAAGACCACTGTGCGTCATTGTATTATTACTTACACCAATACTTTTCATAAATAAGATGCTCTATAAACAAGTAGAACTATTATAAATAACAAGAACAAAAATCAATAACTATTATATTCTATACCATAGAATTTGATTAGCTTTCTTGATTTCTTGTAATCTCTTTTCTTTAATTCTTCGTATATACGTAGGCCTTTTGCATTCATCCCTTGTTGAAAATAAAGGATCCCGAGCTTAGTCATCGTCTCTACGTCTGTGGGTTTTAGCTTGAGAATCATCTCATATTCTTGAATCTCTTCCAAGGGCATTTGTAAGTCATGATAACTATAAGCTAATTGGGTGTGGACCCAGGCATTTCCTGGGGCATATTCATTTAAAATTTTAAATTCTTCTATGGCACGCTGAGCCGTTGCAAAAAATTTTTCTTGAACATCTTCTCCATATCTGCCCGGAGGAACCCAGTAACTAACATCAAATTCGGGATATTTTCTAGGATCTGCATACAATCCAGAGAGAGCTACATAAGCATCTGCTAAGGATACATGAGCTCCTAAATCTACAGGAATAGATTGTACGACTTTAATGTAGGCCTCTATTGATTTCTGTAATAAACATTCCCTGAACAAAAAGTAGTCTTTCCAGAAACAAAAACAGCTGAATTTTCTCATGAAGTCATGCTTGGGAAGAAAACTTAGCATACTAGATAAGAGTGTGTATTCTTGATTTTGTAAATCAATAGCAAGTTTGGTTGCCGAGGAAGCTAAATGTGTTTGCTCTTCAACAATGTTATGCTTCCCCTTAAATAAAGTCTGAGCATTTCTTAAATAGTCAGTTGCTAGATTTTCAAAAAAATCTGGTTTCCCCGACAGTATGTACAAACGAACAACAAGACAGACAAATAGGGTAAGAAAAAAACACGCCAAGCAAAATGCTGGAATAATAGTTTTCCCAGAAAACAGAAAAAAATAAAGGAAGACTCCCAACTCCACACCCATTAATAATAAACATCCAAATAACAATAAGCTGTGTCGAATAAGATATTGGCGTAATTTTTGGTGTGTTTTTTTACATAAAGCTTCTAGAGTTGGGAGAGCATTATTTAACTTCATGTATTTTACAAACTCATCTTAATTTTATGGGAAATTATGCAACTAATTGTTTTAATGCAATAGCCCCAATATTATTAAATAATAAAGCTTGTTATGGTTTCAACTTATCTACTAGCAAATTTTGGCGGTCCGCGTCATTCTAATGATGTTGAAGTTTTTTTAACTTCATTACTTACTGATCGTGATGTTACCGGAGGATTCCTTCCTTCCTTCATTCACAAGCGGTTATTTTCATTTATTGCTAAAAAACGCACACCTAAGGTTCTCCCTCAATACAATTGTATTGGTGGATTTTCTCCCATATATCAAGATACAGAGGCTCTTGCAAAAACTCTATCTTCACATTTAGATGCTCCTGTAATTACCTTTCATCGCTATTTACCTGACACCCATCAACAGACAATACAACAGTTAAAAACTCTAGGAGATCTTCCTGTTGTTGGTGTTCCTTTATTTCCACATTTCACTTATGCTGTTACAGGAAGTATTGTGAGATTTATCCACAACCATCTACCATCACTTAATATCTCTTGGGTATCTCATTTTGGGAATCACCCTCAGTTTATTTCATGTATGATTGATCATATTCTGGAATTTTTACAATCTCACGATATCCCTACTAATGACTGTTGTCTATTATTTTCTGCCCATGGGCTTCCTATGAGATATGTGAATAAAGGTGACCCGTACAACGTACAATGTGAGAAATCCTTCGCAGCCATTTCTGAAAGATTACCCGATATAGAAACCTTTCTGTGTTATCAATCTAAATTTGGACCTGGCAAGTGGTTAACACCATCAACAAAAGAGATATGCAAAACACTCAAGACTAATAAAAAACACGTTCTTATTGTGCCTTTTGGATTTACATCAGATCATGTAGAAACCCTTTATGAAATAGAAAAAGAGTACATTTCCATTCTTATAGATAGAAAATACCAAGCTCTACGTATCCCCGCGATTTACCAATCTCCTCAATGGGTCCAATCTTTAGCAACAATTATTAAAAGCACTCGGCATGTAGAGAAAAACAGCTTAATAAAATCGTGATGTTCTAAGGAAGACGGTATTGCTGTTTGATGGTTTGGTACTTGCCCGACCGTATGCTTTTCACTAATCCCATATTAAAACCTTCCAACAAGTTATTCTTCTCACCACGAAGAACTACTAATCTTAGGCCGTCTTGATTCAAAGGCTGGGAAATAATTTTTAAGCGCCCTTTATATGCAGTGTCTATCAATGCTGTGACTTCTATAATAGGAGCTAGCAAAGCATCATAACATCCGGAAGATAAAGCTTCTAAAGCTATGGGGACGTGTTGATAAGGGGTCAAAACTGCATCAGGGATATCTTGGCCGACAAGCATGGAGGCATCAAATTTATATACCCCAATAAGTTTACCACGCAGGTCTTGGATGGATTTGTAGGGAGATCCTTCAGCAACAACAAGTACCGGACCTGTCAGCAGTATCGGTTCAGAAAATTGATAATGATCCAGCATCTCTGCTGTCGGTAGTATCGATGTGAAAGCTCCGGCAGTTTTTTGATCATCAAGATTTTCAAAAAGATGAATCCAATCTTGATTTATAACATTAATATTAAGGTTCTCACGGTAATTGACCTCGGATACAAGATCATTCAAGAAAGCGTTGATATTTGCTGTGTAAATTCCAAATTGTTTGGGGAACCAAGTAGTATCTCTTCCTACTAATAATTCTTTCTTTTCTCTAGAACAACCTAAGAAAACCAAAGGAAGGAAACACAAAAGAGCTAGGAAATACAGTTTTAAGGAATTCTTGATTTTCACGCTAACTCACGCCTCGGATTCCAGACTTATTTTTCGCATCATATTCTACACAAGAAATTTTATCCAGCATGCTCTCCAAGATAAATTTTGAATAAAAACTTTTCGAAAGAATGGCCTAGGGGCTAAAAAATCTGTTTATCAAAACAGAAAACATACTAGCTGTTTAATATTAAGAATTTTATAGAGAAATTTTTCATAATTCTAATTAGAACTATCTTCGAGAAAATATTCTGATAAACATGTGCCCCCCAGTTTCCTATTACGTTTTAGTATTAGACCTTCAACAAGAATAGGTTCTATAGAAGCATTTTCTAAAAATAAGCAGCCTTGTTTATCTAAAATCCCACCTACAACAATATCACGCAATACTGCGGCAAGATAGCTATCTTCAAGATTATAGGGAGGATCTATGTAAATGAGGTCAAAAGACATGTTCTTTTTGGCCAACCGTTGAATTGCTGATCTTGCCTCTTGTTTTATAATTGTAATCGGCAAATTAGGATTCAAAAGTTGGCTATTTGCACGAATTAATCGAACAGATTGTGCAGAAGAATCTACAAAAGTTACCGAAGAAGCCCCGCGACTTAAGGCTTCAAACCCCACAGATCCCACTCCAGCAAAAAGATCTAAAAATATAGCGTCCTCAACATAGACAGAACAGATGTTAAACACGGCCTCTTTTACCACGCCACAAGTCGGACGAACTGAAGGATTAGAGAAAGTTTTTAAAGACTTTCCTTTGTATTTGCCAGCAAGAATTTTCAAATTATAACCTGAGGGGTAAAATCTATATAATCAGCAGCCACTAATCTATATTCTATAGTACGAATTTGTCCAAATCCCTCTAAGGGGGCACGCACTTTATGCATATGACCAAATAGACAATGAGAAACTCTTCCATCAGCTTCTAGCATCTGTGAGACGGGTCCCGAAGATCCATCACTACTAATGGGCGGATAATGCGTCATAACAATAATTTGATCGATATCCTTAGGGACAGCTTCTAAAGCTCTTTGCAATCTTCCCAGTTCCCTTAAGAAAATTTTCTCATCTTTCTCGCTATATTCCCGAGATTTTTCAGGAAGTGAAGATTGGAAACATTGCGAAGCTATTCTTATAGTGGGGCTATCCCAAAGTCTTACACCTACAACAGCCATGTTCGGTTGTATTATGGAAAAACCTTGAGCTAGATAGTACAAGTTTTCAGGAAGTACTTGCGCTATTTTAGTTACTGATGCAGAACTCCAGTAATCATGATTCCCACGAATCATGTACTTAGTTCCTGGAAGAGATCCTAGAAAGGAGAAGTCTTCTTTCGCTTCTTCAATATGCATCGCCCAAGAAATGTCTCCCGGAAGCAAAACGATATCCTCGGATGAGACTGTCTTTTGCCATCTTTCACGGATTTTTTCGTGATAGGAAGCCCAAGGCTGACCAAAAACTTCCATTGTCTTTTCTGGGACTCCAATAGCCAAATGTAAATCCGCTATACCATATATCTGCATAAATCAGGGTAATCCGTGGACTATCAATGTAAGAGGATATTCTACTCGATATCGTGCTAAAATCTCGATAGAGAAAAACAGGAAAAGTATTTTATTAATTATACAAATCTTCCATCAAAATATATAATTATTAGGAATCCTAGTTCCCCGAGGAATGATAATAATTCCATCCCTAACAACTAGCTTCCCATCTGGAGAATCATAATCTTTATATCCTTTAACATTAGTCAATTTCACTCCGTGGCCGATCCTACAATTCTCATCAATAATTGTTTTATAAATCTCACAATTATCACCTATACCTAAAGGAGTCTGCAACGTATTCCCATAGCGGTCGTTCCCCATAACAATAGAATGGTCGATAACAGAATTTTTTCCTATCACACCACGAATTCCCACAACACTATGAGATACCTTACTAGAATCGATAACAGCGCCTTCACAAAGCAAAGAATTCGAAATCATAGAATCAGAAACTATAGTCCCAGGAAGATGATGATTTTTACTATAGATCATTCCTCTATCATCGTAACAGTTCAAGCCACGAACTTGGGGTTTTGGCCTTTGAGTTAAAGCAATATTTGCTTCGTAATAAGATTCGATGGTACCAATATCAGTCCAATAACCATCATAAAGAAAAGTTTTTACAGAGCCCCGTTTTATTTGTGCTTGAATAAGATGCTTACCAAAGTCATCACCTTGCTCTTCTAGAAGTAGTTGGAACAGACTTTCTCTTCGAAAAAGGTATATTCCCATATTCCCTAAAAAATTGCCGTGTTGAGGATCTAGCTTATGTCTATGACAATCCATTGGTGAGAGTCGGAAACGATTTAGGATCTCTTTTTCCTGAGGTTTTTCATAGAAATCTAAAAGATTTCCATCTTTATCTATTTGTAAAACACCCATTCTCAAGGCATCTTTTTCTTGTATTGGCTGAGCAACGATTACCATGTCTGACTGTGCATACAAAGCGTAATCTACTATCCTACGGAAATCCATATTATATAGTTGATCTCCGGACAAGACTAGAAAATACTCTATCTCCGTATCTTCCAGATAGAGAAGATTTTGACGAATAGCATCTGCAGTCCCCTGATACCACACTTGACTCCCATCTCGGCCCTCAGGAGCAAGGAGATGTATCTGATCTTGAAGTACACCGTGATAAAAATAGGTCTTCATGAGGTGCTGTTGTAAAGTATACGTAAGATACTGACCTATCACAAAAATCTTAGAAAATCCCGAAGCTATAGCGTGTGAAATAGGCACATCGATTAATTTATACCTACCTCCAAAAGACACAGTTGGTTTACAACGCCAACATGTGAGAGGAGATAATCTCCTTCCTTCACCACCGCATAAAACAATAACACCAACCTTATCTCGATAAAAATGAGAAACTTGATAACTTGAGGGATAGCCCTGAAAATCATTTTCTATCATTTGCCCTGCCTTCTGTAATTCCAATTTTAAATTAGAATCAAATAAAAAGACTACACAAACTAACTAGAATATAATTATGTTAAATTAATAATAAAACCAAGCTTTTGTTATTTAACAAAATAAAAACGAATAATGTTACAAACTTTCTAAAAGTGCAGAAGCTATGGCCGCGTCCGCTTCTTTTAATTCGCATTTGGACAGTAAAGACTGAACTAATTCTTCAAGAGTAAATACTGATCGTAATTTTATCCCTGCATCTTTCAAGGCATCTGCTCCCCCGACCTGTCGATCTAGAAAAACCAAAGATTCTCGAATATTTAAACCTTCATCTTCTAGAGCCTTAGCTGTTTCTAAAATTGATTGACCTGAAGCGACAACATCGTTAATTACTAAGCACGTTTGCCCAGGAGAAAACAGTCCTTCAACTTTTATTCTATCTGTTTGGCTCGATCGTTTTAGCTCTTTCCTCCTCAATACCATGGAGATATTGTATTTCAGAGATATGCAGGTAGCTAAAGCAAGAGCAGTATAGGGAACACCACATAATAAGCTACTATTAAAAGAAGGGCGTAGACGCCAAATCAGAGAAGCTATAGTTTGTAAAACATTGGGACAAGAAATAACTAGACGCATATCGACATAAATAGGAGTTTTTTGACCATCTGATAGATTGAAGTCACCGAATTGTATTGCGCCTATACGATATAGGTTAATCACAGCATGATCACGAAGTTGCTTTTCTTCAAAGCTCATCATTACCAAGTATCCTCTCGTTTTTTTGACAAAATACAAAAACTCTCATTATAAGCACAAAGATATGCTTATTCGTTTATTTTTTGGTATTCCTCTATCTAAGGGACTAGAGAAAATTCATGAGTATCCCTTAACTGTGGCTATCTTTCAAAGAAAAGAATACTTAGGAATCTATAGCCCTGCGCAAGCTTCTTTACCAGTTGCAAAACTCCATACATATTACCAACAAGCTCAGGAAATTCTAGAAAGAGTATTACAAGAAAAATATCTCGCTAGGGAAGAGACTTCCCTGCTGGTTTTTCCTGACATTCTCATTGGCAAATAAGTCTCATCTAAAAAACTATTTCGAAGTCCGTACTTTATTGCCGATTACAACAATAGAGCAATTCTCTATTGATACGAACAAAGACTATGAAACTATTTAATTGATAAAGATCAATCACCTTAGGATCTGCTAAATCGTAAAGTGGAGAACAAGATCTACAGTCTTATAGCTAAGACTGTAGGCTTCAGGATTCTCACCTAACATTTAGATGGTTCTAAAAAATAGAAATGGAGTGACCTCTCAGCCTATTCTTTTAAAGAAAGTAAAAATTCTGCGTTACTATTTGTCTTTTTTAATCTACCTAACAACAGATGCATAGCGTCAATAGCAGTAAGATCAGCAATTGCCTGTCGGAAAAGGTAAACTTTTTCTAATTCACTAGGGTGATAAAGTAATTCTTCTTTTCTTGTACCACTCTTAATAAGATCAATTGCAGGATAAGTTCTTCGATCAGAAAGACGACGATCTAGTACCAGTTCCATATTTCCTGTACCTTTGAACTCCTCAAAAATGACTTCATCCATTCTAGAACCAGTATCTATCAACGCAGTAGCTAGGATGGTTAATGATCCGCCGCCTTCGATATTTCTTGCTGCTCCGAAAAATCTCTTAGGCTTATGTAGAGCACTAGCGTCTACGCCTCCTGTTAAAATCTTTCCAGAATGTGGTTGCACGGTATTGTAAGCTCGCGCTAAACGTGTAATAGAATCAAGAAGGATCACTACATCCTTGCCATGTTCAACTAAACGTCGAGCCTTTTCTATAACCATTTCTGCAACTTGAATATGTCTTTCAGGCTGCTCATCAAACGTAGAAGCAACAACTTCACCACGCACCTGTCGAATCATATCAGTAACTTCTTCTGGGCGCTCGTCAATTAACAAAACAATGAGAACAATATCAGGGTTATTGACTGCAATAGCGTGCGCTATGCTCTGTAAAATTACTGTCTTTCCAGAACGTGGAGGAGCCACAATAAGTCCCCTTTGCCCTTTCCCTATGGGTGCCGTAAGATCTAACAACCGTTCAGCGAGGTGCTCCTTCCCCATTTCCATAACAATTCTTTCATTCGGGTATAGAGGGGTCAAGTTTTCGAATAAAACTCGTTCCTTAGCTTTGTCTGGGGTAGATCCATTAATCTTATCTACCTTTAATAGGGCAAAATACTTTTCCTTATCTTTTGGAGAACGTATTGTGCCTATAATTGTGTCTCCCTTCTTCAAATCAAATCTGCGGATTTGAGCCGGGGAAACATAAATATCTTCAGCAGAAGGGAGATAGTTATAAGTAGGTGATCTTAAAAAGCCAAACCCATCAGGAAGAACTTCCAAAACCCCTTCCCCGATTAAAAGCTCATCTGAACGTTCAGACTTTGCTTTAACGATCTCAAATACCACTTGAGATTTAGTGAGAGACCCGATGTTCTTCACTCCATATTGACGAGCCAATACATTAAGCTCTTCAATTCCCATCCTTTGCAATTTGGCAATTTTTGTAATAGTTACAGGCTGGTTTTCATTAACTACATCTGCAACTACTGCACATTCTCCCGCAAAAGACTTCTCTTGCACCCCAGGACACGCATGTTTTCTATTCTCTTTGACCTTTGGCAAGACTTCTGAAGAACGTTCTTCTTTCATAATGCTCCCTTTAAAGCGTAAAAATATTCTTCAACTTTATGACGTAATTCTTCTTTAGTACCGTTATTTTCTATAATAATATCGGCATGCATCATTTTTTCCTCATGAGAAGAAAACCGTGCACATCTCTGATAAAAATTTAAATCAGAACAATTAGTTTTTTTGGTAAACCTTTCCCTACGAATATTCTCATCAGCTGTAATTAGAATTACACGATCAAACCATCTCGCATAATGTATTTCGTACAACAAAGGCACCTCAGCAATGAACAGAGGGTACTTTCGCTCTTTAGCGACTTGACAATACTGCTCTTCAATAATTCGACAAACTTCAGGATGTAAAATAGCTTCTAAAGCTTGCAGCAGATCTAAATTACCAAAAACTTTTTCTGCTATGACTTTTCTATCAAATGTATTGTCAATAACAACTTCTGGCCCCAGGAGATCTATAACGCGACGACCTATATGCGAGTGAGGAACAAGGAAACTATGCGAAACTTTATCAGCACTAATTACATAGGTCCCCAACTCTTGAAAAACCCTACACGCCTCAGTCTTTCCTGAAGAGAGATCCCCTGTAATAGAAACTTTTAGTAATTCTAACATTCTGCCCAATTTTTTCCAATTAAGATATTCACAACTAATGGGACAGATAAAATCATTGCAGATTCCATTATATCTCGCACTAAAGTTTGCACTTCTTCTTTTTCTTCCTCAGGGACTTCAAAGATCAATTCATCATGTATTTGTAACAGCATACGGCTTCTTAATTTGCGTTTTTCCAACGCATCAGCAAGTTGTAGCATAGCTAATTTTATCAATTCAGCCGCGCTACCTTGAATGCGGGTGTTAACGGCAAGACGACCAGAAGCCGCACGAGAGTTAGAAAACTCTGTCCAACTATCTATTATTCTTTCTCGTCCCAGTAACGTCTTTACATGCAAATTTTCACAAGCTTGGCTTATCGTTTCATTAATAAAACGAGCTACTGCAGGATAACGATCAAAGTATGCATCTATTAACTTTTGAGCTTCAGAAACACTGATTTTTAGAATCTTAGAAAGTCCATAAGCTTGTTGCCCATAGATAATACCAAAATTTACAGTTTTTGCTTGCATGCGCTGTTGCTTGGTGACTTCTTCTAAAGGGACATGAAATACCTGAGAAGCTGTAAATGTGTGCACATCTTCTCGCGACTCGAACGCTAACCTCAACGACTCATCTTGACTCAAATGCGCCAGGAATCTTAACTCAATTTGAGAATAATCTGCAGATAAAAAATAATTATTCTGACGCGTATCACAGAACGCTTTTCTTAATAATCTCCCTCGCTCAGAGCGTATAGGAATATTCTGTAAATTTGGATCCTGACAAGCCAATCTACCTGTTACTGTTCCCATCTGATTAAATGTCGGGTGTATCCTAGAAGTATGAGGATCTATTTGCCTAGGCAGAGCTTTAACATAGGTAGATAGTAACTTCTCAATAGATCTAAATGCTAAAATTTTTTCAACAATTTCGTGCTCTCCTAATAAGGCTTCCAAAACTTCTGCCTTAGTAGATCGAGCTTTATCCATAGGTGTTAGGCCCAATTTATTATATAAAACATCCGACAATTGCTTAGGAGATTTAATATTAAAAGAAGTCCCAGCTACTGTGTAAATATCATCAGTAAGAATTGCCAACTCCTCTGATAAAGTTCTCTCAAGCTCTTGAAGATCGTCCACATCTAGTGGCATCCCATTTCTTTCAATAGTAAATAGGACTTTTTCTAGGGGCATTTCCATGTTGAAAAATAGATCTTCTACTCCTTTTACCTTCAATTCTTCTAACAGCGATTGTTTTATTTTAGGCAGATGAGAAACAAATTCTCCAAAATGTTCGGCAGGTTTGGCAGGAGATTTCAATATAGGGAGACTTAATTGTCCCCATTCCTTGCCATACTTACCTGCAGACTTCACTAACCCGTGATCAACAAGAAGTGTTTGGTAAGAAATCTTAGCTCCACCGTTGATCAAATGTTCCGCTAAGGCTAAATCAAGGGCTATATTACTAATGTGAATACCAGCATTTCTTAACGCATGATTATCCCTCTTGATATTATAACCATAAAATTCAGTATCTTTTCTTTTAAAGAAATTTTTTAATGGAGTGATGACATCGTCTTGAGCATTTTCTATATCAACGTAATAAACTTGTTCATCGCAGGCTAAAGCGACTCCCATTAATGTAAGAGAGGGAAGAAAATTCCCCTTATACCCCACAGAAAAAGCAACACTCTTTCCCTGTAAAGTAGACAAAACACGAACTAGTGGCTTACTACTATTAATTATCTCAATATCTATGTTTGACGCTTCCTTGACTGGTTGCACTAAGGTTTTAAAACCATGCCGCATATAGAAGGTATTAATTTCTTCCTGACGCACCTTATGTAGAGGAAACTCAAATCCACTTATGCTTATAGGAAGAGGTATATTGTTATCTAATACAGCGAGGTCCTTACTTAATAACAATACATCTTTTTGCTCAGAGATCATTTTATGAGTGGAACCTGTCAATTCATCAAGATGTTCCAAAATACCTTCAACAGAATCATATTTTTGTAACAGAGCTGTAGCTTTTTTAGGTCCACAACCAGATACTCCAGGAATATTATCCGAGGTATCCCCCACCAAAGCTAGATAATCGGATATTCTACTCGGGGGGACACCGTAGATATCTACAACACTATTTTCATCGACAGGAGGCCTATCTTTCCAAGGATTCAAGGCAACAACATTCGGGCCTACAAGTTGAAGTAGATCTTTATCTGCAGTACATAGGCAAACTTCACATCCCTCTGAAACTGCCTGCTTTGTGATACTAGCTATAACATCATCAGCCTCGACGCCTTCTATTTCTAAATAACGCAACCCGAGTAAATTACAATATTCTTTAACTACAGGAATTTGTTGGTAGAGATTTTCATCTTTTTTCTCCCGATGAATTTTATAATCAGCATAAATTTCTCTACGACTTTTTTTGTTGTTTGGACCATCAAACACAGCCACCATATGATTAGGAGAGAATTCTTTAATTAATTTATTAATAGAACGAATAAAGCCAAAAACAGCCTGAGTTCCTTCTCCTGAAGAATTTTTCATATCAGGGAGAGCAAAATATGCTCTAAAAACAAATCCCGAAGCATCTAAAATAAAGATCTTTCTCACTAATTCTCTCCGCCCTATTAATCAGAATCACGAATCTAAGTAGTAAAATGTATTTCTGGAATTATCTAAACTTGGGAGCAACTCATGTTGAATCTTTCCCGTGATTAAAGGGCTGTTCGTTATTGATGACATAACTTTTTTCAACCAGCCATCACCGCCTAAACCGATCACGCGGTAGTTATTTTCAATTTTGCAATCGGCTACTAAATCTTGTAACACTTGTTGTTTAGTTACGTTCGCCACATCAATGTAACCTTCTTCTAAAGCCTTTTCAGGTGAATATAAACGGGCACCCAACACACTAACAAGCTTATCTTTAGTTAATAGCGGCCGATTTGTTACCACAATATCAACAAATTGACCATAAAGATAATCTATAATTTCTTGACGAATTTCACGATCTTTAGCTGTCCACTCTGTATAAGGATTCATAGGGGCCTTATCTTTGCCAGCTATAAGCAAATCGCTTTGGACACCATAACGAGATAAACCTTCTTTTACATTAAAATATGGCCCTGAAAGCACTCCTATAGACCCTATTAAAGAAGACGATGTAGAATAAATTTTATCCGCAGCACAAGCAACATAATACCCACCAGAAGCACAAAGACCGTTTACAAAAATGTAAACAGGACATTGAGTGCGCTGTTTCCAAAACTGAATTATTGAATACACGCGAGAAATTTCGAACACCTCTCCTCCAGGGCAGTCCATATCAATTATTATGCCCTTCACTCTGCCTTTGTACGGTGTGGAATCTAATGTTGTAATTGCCTCTTGAATTATTTTTGCTGTATGTTTGCTAGAAGCAATAACATCCTTCATTTCCAATACAGCAATAATCGGAGCATCTTTGCCAACATCTTTGACCTCTCCCTTAGCGTCAGGCATATTCACAAATTGCGAGTCATTCATTCCAGAGGTAGAAACAACCAACATTAAAGTAACAAAGAAGGCAAGAACTACACCTAGAGATAAACCTAGAATTGATAGGAAGCCTTTAGACACAAAATGCCAAAACGTTTTCATAAACACCCGTAAGGTCAAAAATTTATAGAACAAATACAATAAAGTATGTGAGGGAAGGCTTAAAGATCAAAAAAAATATGAATAAAAAGGGCTTTTACGCCCTTTAAATTATAGCGTAGCCACTTCTTCTTGATTAGAATTTGCTCCAGTAGTCTTACTGATAGCCACATCTGACACTATGGAATCTGCTTCTAAACTCGCAGCAACAGCATCAGCTTCTTTAATGTTGTACTCTCTTCCTATGAAAGCAACAACAGCTATCCAAACGACCATAATTAAAAGAAGCACTACAGCAATCACATTGAGACTTGCTGCAACAGATGAAAAGATAATCAAAAGCCCCTGATAAATCAATGAGCCTCCTGATTTCCCTATCCGAGATACAACACCGTCAATAGCAGCTTTACCAAAGTTCTTCTGATCATTAGGCAAGGGAACAAAAGCCATTTCCTTAGTTTGATCAAAGAATGTGAATTTAGCAGCACGAGAAAATACGTTTTGCATGCCACCTATCCACGCAGCTATCACCAAAGGCGCTGTATTGAAAAGACCACCAAAAATCAGAACATCTTGCTTAACAGCAAATATAGCCCCAAAGAACAACACGCCTGTTACCAACATAACTATTGGCGTAGTCAATGCTCCTACTGTCCAACCCCACTTCCGGATACTTTGTCCAGTAAGGAAAATAGCAGCCAAAACGGAAACAATCCCTATCAAAGTGGTAATCCTACTCATATAGCTATTGAATTCAACGTGAGAACTATAAATTTGGCTAACTTGATCTTTCCAAACAACTTCGAATAAGTGAATAACAAGGTTGTACGATAAAACTATAATCGCAAGACCTAACAAGTATCGAGAACGAATAAGATAAAGGAAAAGATTCTTCGCCTTAGCTTTCGTCTTTTTCTTAGCCTTTGCACTAGCTACACTCTCTTCAACTTGAGGCAACTCTTCTGTTACAGGTCCTGAAGATGAATGAGCTGAGAAATTATAGGTATGTTTTGTGAGAAGGTGAACTTTTCTATAAAGCCAGATCATACTTAATCCAGCTAAAACGATTAAAATGGTGAGATTAAGCATAACCTCATGCCACTTATCCTTTACGAAAGGACAAACAAAGAACGTGTGCCGTCCCATCCAATAGGAAATTTCTCCAGCAAATACGGAAGATAGATTTAACCCCGTATTAATTAAGGCATAAAACCGTCCCGCTTCCTTGATACTAGTTACTTCATTAGCTAGCCCCCAAAAGAGGGTTGAAAGAATTACTGAACTCCATAGTTCTGACATGACATAGTAGAGGCTATAGCTCCAATAGCGAATCATGACAATAAACCCACGTAGTCCTTGTGGCAGTAATTCTTGTAATTTATCCGCAACAGAATGCAAGTGTATAGCATCCCCCATCGGATAAATAACTACGGCAAATAAGAAAAAGAAACCTAGAAAAGTACCTATGAAGGAATAAAAAACGGTGTCTCTTGGACACCGATTACTTAACCAACCGTACACCATAGTAACGATAACGGCTCCAGGCACTATCCCCCAAACTTTCAAGAACGGTATAACTTCCGCACCCGCGTCAGACCCTACCACCACTAAAGTATCTTTCATACTTTTCAGGAGGCAATAATTAAATCCCACGAAAAAGGCTAGCCAGAAAAGAGGAATAAATTTTGGAAATTCTGATCGATATATGGGGCAGAAGTACGCCCGCAGTCTTGAAAAGGGTTTCATCTCTGATGACTGCATAAACTCCTTCCCAAAATTATAGAGCATAAAGATTTGTAAACAGATGGTAAATCATGCCTAAAAGATTTTGAACCTATACAGTTCTTATAATACTTGTTGCTGAGCAAACGGCAAGGCATATTTAAAAGACTACAACAAAATGCAAAGGACCATTCTAGCTAAACACAGCCTAAAACACAAGCTGTTCCTTCGAGATTCTTTTTCCCTTATTTAAAGAAAAGAATTACCACAACCTCTAGTGAAAACACTGTTTTCTGTAATCTATTACTCTCTCTAGAAAGTACAGAAACCCAAGGACAATCAGCGGTGCTAGCCCGATTACAGGAATCTGCACACCTGCAGTGACCCCAAGTAAAATGATAAATTGAACTACTGTGAAGATCTTTCCAAAAAAGAGGGCTCGGTAATCATATCCCTTCCATCCTCTAACAATACAAAGGTAAATTGCAAATAAGACAAGAAATATATCTCTAGCAAAAATAAGGAGGAGGTGCTCAGGAGAAAGGGATCTTTCCCAATAAAGAATGGCTACACAGACAAACACAAAGAATTTATCAGTGATAGGGTCCAACATAGAACCGAAGCGACTAGTAGCTTTGTAGCGACGAGCAAGATAGCCGTCTAACACATCGCTGGCCATGGCTCCCAAAATTACTAATAGACGTAGATGAATCTTTTCTTGGTAAAAGAATAGGGCTAGCCACACACGTGATAGAGAAAGTAAGTTACAAAATTGTCTCATGATTTTGGCTAACGCGATCTTTATTAAGGAATCTTATAAATAATCTAAAAGAGCTTATTATAGGATAAGCCAACTCTACAGGCAAGAAGAGAGTTCTTTTCCTTAATGGCTACCTGCTAGATTACCTTCATGGATACCTATTTGATATTTTAGAAAATTTTTAAAGAAAAAGAGCAACTAGTCAATTTTATTACGAACTCTGTTGAAAAAACGGAAAGAGAGGGATTCGAACCCTCGGTACCCTTTAGGGGTACGCGTCCTTAGCAGGGACGTACTTTCGACCACTCAGTCATCTTTCCTTAAGTCAAGGAGTATATAGAGTTCCCTAGTGAAAAACCTTACCGTCCTCCTGTTCAATGAAGTAGAATAATTCCTATCTTTAATGAAAGCAAGTTAACTTTTAGGCCATGGTTTCTGGCTTATCTTTTAAATCCCATAGAAAAGAGTGGGATAAGCAAAAGCTCAGTTCTAAAAGAAGAGGCTTATTCTATTGCAAGCTAGTATTAGTGATCTAGTAATTTCTATCGCTTATTTTTCAGCTTCCTCTAAACGCTTAACGGAAACTTTATTGGTTTCGCAAGCTTTATAACTTGAGCATATATTTTCGATATCCTAACCTGATCTCTAACAATGCCTGCACTTAGATCATGTCATAAAAACCATGTCAACTCAAATAGAAAAGACTCCTCCCCCTACCCTACCTAGCCCACCTAATTCTAAAGAATCAGAAATGATTGTTCTAGGTTGCATGTTAACAGGAGTTAACTATCTTAACTTAGCAGCTAACCAGCTTAATGAAGACGATTTTTACTATCTTGAACATAAAATCATTTTTCGAGTTCTTCAGGATGCCTTCAAACATGATAAACCCATAGATGTGCATCTGGCTGGAGAAGAACTTAAAAGAAAAAATCAACTCTCGGTAATCGGAGGTCCTGGCTACCTAATCACTTTAGCAGATTTTGCAGGAACAGCAGCCTATATTGAAGAATATATCCAGATCATTCTTTCTAAATCGATCTTAAGAAAAATGATCCAAACTGCTAAGGAAATAGAGAAAAAAGCTATAGAAGAACCAAAAGACGTTGCTGTTGCTTTAGATGAGGCTCAAAATGCTTTATTTAAAATCAGTCAAACAACCTCTCTCTCACAATACGTTCTCGTTGCTGACAAACTGCAAGGCTTGACCTCTTCTCAAGACAAACCTTTCCTTATACAGCTACAAGAGAAGCAAGAGTTTTTTCAACAATACGCTCAAAGCGGCGATGCCTTACCTATCTCTGGTATTCCCACGCATTTCATCGATCTCGACAAAATGATTAATGGTTTTTCCCCATCGAATTTAATGATTCTTGCAGCCCGACCTGCTATGGGGAAAACTGCTCTTGCTTTAAATATCGCAGAAAATATGTGTTTTCAAAATCAACTTCCCATAGGAATTTTTTCTCTAGAGATGACTGTAGATCAGCTAATTCACAGAATCATATGCTCTCGGTCTGAAGTAGAATCTAGAAAAATCAATGTTGGCGACTTATCTGGACAAGATTTTCAACGTATTGTTTCTGTTGTAAACGAAATGCAACAACACACCTTGCTTATAGATGATCAACCCGGATTAAAAGTGACTGATCTTCGCGCCCGAGCTAGAAGAATGAAAGAAAGTTATGATATTCAATTTTTGATTATTGACTACCTACAGCTTCTTTCCGGATCAGGGACCTTACGTTCTGTAGAAAGTCGTCAAACTGAGATCTCTGAGATTTCAAGAATGCTAAAGACTTTGGCAAGAGAGTTAAATATTCCTATTCTCTGTTTATCACAGCTATCTAGAAAAGTAGAAGACAGAACTAACCACAGACCTATGATGAGTGACCTCAGGGAAAGTGGAAGTATCGAACAAGATTCCGACTTAGTTATGTTCTTATTGCGTAGAGAATACTATGATCCAAATGATAAACCTGGAACAGCTGAACTGATAGTGGCTAAAAATCGTCATGGTTCCATAGGTTCTGTGCCTTTAGTTTTCGAAAAAGAACTTGCAAGATTTAGAAACTACGCCGCTTTTGAATTCAATGGTTAAAAACAAAAGTTTTTATAATTTCAGCTTTGTATATTTTATAAAAATTCCAATCTAGGAATATTAAACAAATTCGTTCTATTTCTTTGACCAGCTAGGACAAAATCGTTAGTGGACCACAAAATATCTTTGTAGTAACATTTTTCCTATTGTTTCCTGTGAGAAAAATAGATGCCGCAAACCTAAGGTTTACTTAGTGTGTTGAGATTGTGGATAAGTACAACAGAGAAACAAAGTGTGCTTAATTAATTTTAGGTATCGAAGGAATGGTTGTAGTTTCAATCCAACTATTCTAGTGATTTTTTCCTAATTGAGAAAAAATCTTACCACACACATATTCATACGCTAACAAATAAAAAAGACTATGTCATCTGTTAAGAAAAAACGAAGACTTAAAATCGCTAAACATAAGCGTAACAAAAGACGCCGAAGAGACCGTCATAAAAATAAATAATTGCTAGTTTATGTGGACTCATCCAATTAATTACGATGTCATTGTAGTTGGAGCTGGGCACGCAGGTTGCGAGGCTGCATTTTGTTCTGCAAAAATGGGGGCCTCCGTACTAATTCTATCTTCAAACTTAGATACTATTGCTAAGTTAAGTTGTAACCCTGCTGTTGGTGGTATCGGAAAGGGGCATATTGTGCGAGAAATCGATGCTCTGGGCGGTATCATGGCAGAGGTTACTGATCAGTCTGGGATACAATTTCGTATCTTGAATCAGACAAAGGGTCCGGCCGTCCGTGCGCCAAGAGCTCAAGTTGATAAGCAAATGTATCATATTCATATGAAACGCTTATTAGAGAGATCTCCTGGCCTACATATCATGCAAGGTACAGTTGAGTCTTTGCTGGACAATGAGAATGTTATTCAAGGCGTCACAACAAAAGAGGGTATTGCTTACTTAGGGAAAACAGTTATTCTGTCTTCCGGGACGTTTATGCGTGGTTTAATTCATATTGGGGATCTTAATTTCCCTGGAGGGCGTCTTGGAGATCCTGCAGCAACAGGATTATCACTAGCATTAAAAGAACGTGGTTTCCCAATCAGTAGATTAAAAACAGGCACGCCTCCACGTTTGCTTGCTTCCTCTATAGATTTTTCTGTAACCGAAGAACAACCCGGTGATCCAGGCGTAGGTTTTGTGCACAGAAATGAGCCATTTGTCCCCCCCTTACCTCAAGTATCGTGTTACATTACCCACACTACAGAAAAAACTAAGGATATTATTGCGGCCAACATTCACCGTTCAGCTCTTTATGGAGGACGCATTGAAGGCATAGGCCCACGATACTGTCCATCTATTGAGGATAAAATTGTAAAATTTGCGGATAAAGAACGTCATCATATCTTCATAGAACCTGAAGGAATTCATACTCAGGAAGTCTACGTAAACGGTCTGTCTACGTCTATGCCTTTTGATGTACAATACGACATGATCCGTTCAGTCCTTGGGTTAGAAAATGCTATCATCACTCGTCCTGCTTATGCTATTGAATATGATTATGTTCATGGAAATGTTATTTACCCTACCTTAGAAAGTAAGCTAGTAGAAGGCTTATTTTTATGTGGACAGATCAATGGAACAACGGGATACGAAGAGGCTGCAGCTCAAGGATTGATCGCTGGTATTAACGCGGTAAACAAAGTACTCAAAAAACCTGCTTTTATTCCTTCGCGGCAAGAATCTTATATTGGAGTTATGTTAGATGATCTGACAACTCAGATATTGGACGAGCCTTACCGTATGTTCACAGGGAGAGCAGAGCACCGTCTTCTTCTAAGACAAGATAACGCCTGCTTACGTTTGTCTCACTACGGTCGTGATTTAGGATTATTAAGTAAAGAGCGTTACGAGATTTTTGAAAATCAAAAACAAATTATAGAAGAAGAAAAACTACGTTTAAGCAAGACATTTAAAAAGTATGGGAATTCTGTCGTTTCCTTAGCAAAGGCTCTGTGTCGTCCAGAAGTATCCTACGACACGCTTAAAGAAGCATTCCCTGAAGACATTCGGGACTACGGTTCTACGCTTAACGCTTCATTAGAAATGGAAATTAAGTACGCAGGATACATAGATCGCCAGAAAGCTTTAATTCATAGTCTATCAAAATCAGAGAATATGATTATTCCTGAAGATATAGACTACCAAAGTATTTCTTCTTTAAGTTTAGAAGCGAGAGAAAAGCTAGCAAAATTTACCCCAAGAACTATAGGGTCTGCATCAAGAATATCAGGAATCGCCTGTGCTGATATTCAAGTGTTGATGGTTGCTGTAAAAAAACATGCTCACCAATAAGTGTATTTTCTTAAATCTATCCGGGAAGACTATCTTTGAGCAACTGCAAATAGAAGAAGCCCTTCTTCGTAACTACAAAGAAAACGTTTGTATTATTAATTTTAATACGCCGGAAGCTGTAGTTCTCGGCATTTCCAGGCAACCTAGTGAAGACCTTTATATCTCCGAATTACGATCTGATAATATACCTATAATTAAGCGCTACAGCGGTGGTGGCACAGTATTTATCGATAACAACAGTTTATTCGTAACCTGGATTATGAATTCCTCCCAACATATGGTGCATTCTCAAGATCTAATGCAATGGTCTTACGGTATCTATGCTCCTATCTTCCCAAAGACATTTGCCCTACATGAAAATGATTATACCTTGGGAGAGAAAAAAATTGCGGGTAATGCTCAATATATCCAGAAATCTCGTTGGGTGCACCATACGACATTTCTCTGGGATATGGATATAAATAAACTCTCACGTTATTTACCAATACCCCAAAAGCAACCATCATACAGAAAACAACGTCTACACCAAGATTTTCTGACAACTATTCGTCCGTGGTTCCCTACTAAAGAAAGTTTTTTCAACCAACTAAAAGCCTCCGCAAGTAGTAGTTTTGTCTGGGGAACTCTTTCAGAAAATGAACTGAAAGAAATCTTAGAAAAACCACACAGGAAATCCACAATCTTACTGTAAAATTATTTCTGATTACGCAGCAGAATTCACTATTTCGACTTTGCTGAAGAAATAGTTAATTTCTATAGAAGCGTTTTCCAAACTATCAGAACCATGGACTGCATTAATTCCTATAGACTCACCAAACTGAGCACGAATAGTTCCTGGAGCAGCTTCTTGAGGATTTGTGGTCCCCATAATTTCTCTATTACGAGCTACAGCATTATTACCTTCAAGAACCATCACCACTACAGGACCAGAAATCATAAAATCTACTAACTCTTGGAAAAACGGGCGCGATTTATGAACAGCGTAAAAGCCTTCTGCCTCTTTCACCGATAAATGCAACATTTTCATAGCAGCTATGCGAAATCCTGATTTTTCAAAGACAGCAATAATCTCACCAATATGAGCCTTACCAACAGAATCAGGTTTGATAATTGATAGCGTTTGTTCCATGTATATATAATCTCCTTAAACAACATGTAGTAAATGGTGGAGGAAATTATACCACTATTTTCAGGAAAGTCTAGCTCTTGTTCAACCCCTGTAAATTCTTTTTTAAAGCAATAGGAAGAATTTCTGCTATTGACGCATGATCCGGGAGCTCGCTCATAGCTTCGGCGATCATTCTCTCTGCCGAGGATTTTGGATAGCCTAATGCTGCTAAAGCTTGTATTCCCTCTTCCATACAAGAAGATTTTGCTGGTTCCCAAGAAGCAATTATTTGTGAATCTAAAGGGAGTAAGTCTGCAAGCTTTTGCTTCAAATCTACCATAAGTTTCTCCGCTGTTTTCTTACCTATACCCGGAACAGAAGCTATAGCTTTTATATCCTCAGCACGAGCTATAGAACACAATTTACTAAGAGAAAATGTATTTAAAATCGCCAAACCTGTCTTAGGTCCCACTCCTGAAAATGAAATTAACATACGAAAACACTCGCGTTCTCCACGAGTATTAAATCCATAAAGAACATGCTCAGTTTCACGAACAACAGTATAAGTATAAACTATAAGCTCTCGGTGTAGTTGACTTGACAGTTCGATAAGCCATCTATCAGGAGCAAAAATACTAAATCCTAATCCCTGACTTTCAATCACCATAGTTCCTGAACTGATATAAGTAAGCACACCACGAATATAGTCGTACATCATCGAACTCCCAAACAAGTATACGCAGAAGTATGCGCGTGGCATATCGCTAATGCAAATGCATCTGCAATATCCTCACAATTCGAATCTAAAACATCAGGAATATTTAAAATCTTGCTAACCATAAGTTGCACTTGCTGTTTACTTGCATTTCCCTTACCTACAACAGCTCTCTTAGCCACATTGGGAGTATATTCAAAAACGGGAATATCTCGTAAAGCAGCAGCTAAAACAAGTACTCCTCGTCCCATGCCTAACTTTATAGCACTTTGAGGATTCTTATGAACATATTGGGTTTCCAGCACAACAGCATCGGGAGTGACATTATCTAATACTCCTGATAATGTTTGAAAAAGCTGCTTATAACGTTGTGTTAACGAATCTTTGGAAGATAACCGAATAGACCCATAACTATGGGCTCGGATCTTGTAACGCTGCTCAACAAGGATAATTGCATACCCAGAAACTAAAGTTCCAGGATCTATCCCCATAATCAATTGCGTCATAAACAAGTCCGTATGTAGGCTTCTAAAAAGTTCCCCTAATGGGATATGTAGAGTTTATTCTATGTTAGTTATATATAATTACAACTAGAAATTCTTACGTAAGATTTCTAAGAACCACATTGTGATTCCTGAATACATTGACTACAGTCTAAATCTCTTCCTAGAAGTCGTTTTAAATGAGACACATTCAAAACATCCTCAAGTCCCAACTGCTTACTAAGAGTCTGTATATGGCAGTGCTGCTCTTCAACAAGGTCTTGTAACAGGGCTATCTCTTTCTTCTTCTGTACTAATTCATCGTGAATCTGTACGATCTTTTGCGCTTCTACATTTGTATAATCAGAATTTCTGTAGTATTGCAGCTCTAGATTTAACCTTGCTATTTCTTCTTGATACTTTGTAGTTGGATCCTCTTGTAACAGACATTCTGCATGCCTTTGTTCAAACATATCTGTTTCAGGGATCCTAGATAAGGTTACCTTGTCTAACTGTTCCTCGAGGATCTTAATTTTATGTTCATAACAGAGACGCCTTCCTTCACTAATCTCTGTTTGTTGAACACTTTCTACCAAATCTCGTTTCAACTCATCAATGATATCATTTTGGTGACGAACTTGTTGCAACTTCTCAGCAAGGCGATGTTGTAACCAATTGTTTTCATTTTTCAACTTCTCAATTTCAGAACTTCTCATCTCATCTCGAGATGTAAATTCTTTCTCTAAAGCTGAAAATCGATACTTCCATTCAGAATGCATATCTTGCCCGTTAGAAAGGACTGCTTGCACAACTTCTGATTTATTAGAAAGAAGTTGTCCACTCATTTTGCTACAAATGTCTGCTAAAGCAGTACATGCGTATTCCCATTCCATAATGTCTGCATCTTTCCATCGACAGAGCAACAGAAGCATAGATCTCGAATATATGTCGTAATGATTTGAGGAAGAACGGGTGGAGTTGCTAGACCACATAGAAGTTAGATGCAGCTTAATTGCCAATAAGAGCCGCCGCAAAGGATACCTCTAAGATATTAATTAGATTTTTCTGGCTTATAGCACAGGAGAGAGTTATTGTCTCAACTTCACAGCCAAGAAAAAGAAATCAGAAAAATATAGAAAATCTAAGTTTATATTTCCTAGTGTGAATACAAAACTTTAGAGTGTCATAAAAAATTAAATGAAGATAAAAAATCTAATAACCTTCTCTATATGCAAAAATGAACACATAGATTTGAGTTAAGATCTAAACAAAAAGAAAAGCTGCTCAGAACAAGACTCGAACTTGCACGGGCCTACGCCCAAGGGATTTTAAGTCCCTAGTGTCTACCATTCCACCATCTGAGCAATAATGAAGAGTCGCATCAATTATTAACTAAATAAATGACAAGACTCGAATTATAATTTCTGGACGCCTTTGCTTGAAAGAAAAAACCAAAAATACAACTCAGAATCTTATCAAATGCTACTTTCTAGATCAATGGTTTTCAAAGAGAAGACGAGTAAAAATACCCTAAAGAATCGTTACTCATCTTCTGTTGGGGAAGACGAGGGCAAAGACTGTTCGCAAGCGGTCGCTGTCTCTATTTCTTCTTCAGGGAAAATAATTGTCTGATCACCTGACAATAAAGCATTTATTACATCGGAACTTTCAGTAACTAATGCTTGTAAAGATTCATCCAAATCCGCTGAGGTCGCTGTAGGATCATCAGAGACGGCTTGAGAAATGATCTCAGAAATTAATTTCGCTGGAGGAGGTAATAACGAAAACTTCTTCTGCTCACCCAACTTATTTTCCTGAGATTCTTCCCAAAGTTCTTCCGTAACAGTATCAATAATCTCTTGAGACGATCCTACTACTTCCGATACTTCCTTATTAGTTTTTTTACGCCCTTGTTTTTTCTTCTCTTTCCATTTATCTCCCTTATGCTCCTTTTTCTCTTTTCTAGTTGTAGAATGAGGAGCAGGTGCAACAGGAGTTTCTAATGGAGTTTCAACTGCAATGGTTTCCGAAGTGCTTTCTTCCACAACTGTTACAGGAGCTGCTTTAGGCAACTTAATTAAAGCTTCTCGACCTCCTGCAATTTTAATACCACGATCTAAACCTACAGCTTTAAGATTGATCTTAGTATCTCGGACTTCCATTACTTCATAATCGCCAGCAGGAACGATAAACGGTTTGCTGTGATCACAATTGCGGAAAAAACACGTATTCCCTAAAGAGATCACTTCAACTGCTTCAACAACAAAAGGATCTTGAGAAAGATGCTTGGTGTTACGAACTGACAGTTTGTACCCTTCCCTCGAAGTAATAACAGTTTCAATAACTGGATCTCTTGTAAAATACACGAATTTAACCTTTTATTTAGAGTTCTTTGCTACATACTCTAATAAATCAACTATGCGGGTTGCATATCCTATTTCATTATCATACCAAGCAACTAGTTTGAAAAAGCGATCGGTTAACGCTATTCCTGCGCCAGCATCAAATATAGAAGAATATTCGCATCCTATAAAATCAGAAGAAACTACTTCTTGATCTGTATAACCTAAAATCCCACTTAAATGAGTTTCTGAAGCCTCTTTAACAACCTTACATATTTCTTCATATGTCGTTGACTTCTGCAATCTTACAGTAAGGTCAACTACAGAAACATCAGTCACAGGGACTCTAAACGCCATTCCAGTTAATTTATTCTTGAGTTCAGGCAAACATAGAGCAACAGCTTTCGCAGCTCCAGTAGAAGCAGGAATGATATTTTGAAAAGCGCCTCTACCACCTCTCCAATCTTTTTTTGAAGGACCGTCTACAACGCTTTGCGTAGCTGTAGCGGCGTGTACGGTGGTCATTAGCCCCTCTTCTATACCAAAACTATCCAATAAAACCTTAGCTAAGGGAGCAAGACAATTTGTAGTACAGGAAGCATTAGAAATAACTAAATCTTTTTCAGGATCAAATTTATGTTCATTTACTCCCATTACAAATGTTGGGACATCACCTTTTGCAGGAGCTGTAATCAAAACACGTTTAGCCCCAGAATCGAGATGTTTTGCTGCATCTTCTTTTTTAGTGAACAAACCGGTACTTTCAATGACAACATCTACACCTAAATCCTTCCAGGGAAGCTTTTGAACGTCAGATTGAGCCAACAATTGAATTCTACGACCATCAACAACGAGACAACCGTTTTCATAAGATACTTCTGATGGGAAACGGCCGTGAGTAGAATCGTGTTTAAATAGGTATGTTAAAGCCTCTCCTGGGACAAGATCATTAACAGCTACAACTTCGATAGAAGAATTTCTTTTTAAAAATTGTCTTAAAACTAATCTTCCTATCCGACCAAAACCGTTAATTACAACCTTCATCGCTCTTGCCTAGTAGTCAGTATTACAAAAAAAACAGTCTAATTAGCTAAAAATTCTATAATACACTTTTTTGCATTATCACCAACTCTATTTTGCATTTTCAAAATACGAGTGTAGCCACCATTTCTAGAGACAAAACGAGAGCCTAATTCATCGAATAGCTTATTGATCACCTTACGATCTACGTTATAAACCGACAAGTCACCACCTTTAGCCTGACGAGCTTCTTTGCTTGTCAACTTATTGTATCGAATCATTAGCCTAGCAACAGCTAAACGTCTTGCAGCCAATGTATTTTTCTTAGCCAAAGTAATCATCTTATCTGCACAACGACGCAACTCCTTTGCTTTAGGCAAAGTAGTTTCTATTCTTTCTTGGTAGATTAGAGATTTTAACATGTTAGCTAACATACAACGATTATGCGCAGAAGTACGACCAACTCTAAATTTCTTTCTAGCGTGTTGCATATACTTAATTATCCCTTACCGTTTTTAGACCGAATCTTATCGGCATACCACTTCATTTTTTCTTTTACGTTGTCCAAACCAACGCCGAACTGACTAAGATCCATTCCCAATTCTAACTTCATTTCTTTTAACTTGTTCTTAATCTCACAAAGAGACTTTTTACCAAAGTTTCTGAACTGTAGCAAGCGAGGTTCTGGCATAATAACCAACTCACCTATGGTTTCAATGTTTGCATTAGACAAACAGTTCGTGGATCTTACAGATAGCTCGATCTCGTTAATACCCAAAACTAACTTATGAAGAATATCGTCTTTATTTTCTTTTTCGATAGAAATGGCTTCTTCAAAGACTATCTTCTTCTCATCCATTTTTTCAAAAATGGAGAAATGTTTGGTTAAAATTTGTGTAGAAAAGGCTAAAGCCTCTTTAGGAGATACTCTACCATCTGTTTCTACATGCAAAATCAAACGATCGAAATCTGTATCTTGACCAACACGAGTGTCTTCTACAAAGTAATTAACCAAGACAACGGGTGAGAAAGCTGCGTCTAAAACAATTTCATTTACACCCTTATCCTCAAGAATAATTCTTTCAGATGTAGTATAACCTCTGCCAAAAGCAACTCTTAAAGTAATATCTAATTGCATAGGCTGTGTTACAGTGAAAATCACATGATCGGGGTTAACAGATTCAAACCCGCCTTCTTGCAACAAATCAGCCAATGTAACAGCCTTTTGACCACCGCAGGCAGCCAAATCAGAGGCGTCTATAGAAATTCTAGACTTTAATAATTGAGTACGACGACCATTTTCACTATCTTGGAAAGGATATTTCTTTAATAAAGCTCCTTTCAAATTCAAGATAATATTTGTTACATCTTCTATAATTCCGTTAATTGCCATGTACTCGTGAAGCACACCAGTCATAGAGAAAGAAATAATTGCAGGAGCCTCCAAACCTATGAGTAGCGCTCTTCTCAAAGCATTACCTAAGGTATGCCCCATCCCCCTTTCTAAAGGCTCTGCTATAAAACTCGCCTGCTTATCAACCGATCCCCCGCTACCTTCTACAGCCATCATTTTGACTGACTCTGGCAATTCAAATTTATCGTAAAGTAAATTTTGTGAACAATCCGACATCCCTTTCTCCTCCCCTAAAACTACACTCTGCGCCTTTTTCTAGGCCGACAACCATTGTGAGGAACAGGAGTTTCGTCACGGATGACAGAAACAACTAAACCAGCGGCTATGAGAGCGCGGACTGCAGATTCTCTACCAGCTCCGGTGCCTTTTAAACACACTTCGACTTCCTTAAGTCCAGAATTCATAGCAATTTTTGCAGCGTCTTGTGCAGCCACCGTTGCAGCAAAAGCAGACGACTTACGAGATCCGGAATATCCAACTTTTCCAGCTGAAGCCCAAGAGATAGTATTCCCTGCAGGATCTGTTATAGACACAATCGTATTGTTGAAGGTAGCCTTAACATGAACAACGCCTGAAGGAATATTCTTTAACTGTTTTCTTTTTACGCCTTTTTTCTGCGCTTGATGTTTAACCAAAACACGTTCTCCTAAAAAAATTATTTCTTCTTACCTGCGACCGTTTTACGCTTACCTTTGCGCGTGCGAGAATTTGTTTTTGTTCTCTGTCCTCTTACAGGCAATGAAAGACGATGTCTTTGCCCACGATAAGCGTGAATAGAGATCAATCTTTTAATGTCTGACTGCACACGACGTCGCAAGTCCCCTTCAACTACATAATCTGATTGTAGGAGAGAATTGAGGCGGCCTATTTCCTCCTCCGTCAATTCAGCAGCCCTAGCTTCAGGATTTAATTGCAATTTTGCAATAATCTCTTCAGAAAGAGCTGGCCCTATACCATAAATATATGTAAGACTTATTTTTAGTTTTTTCTTCGCAGGAATATCAATTCCAATGATGCGTGGCATACGCAGGGCCTCCCTTAAAGTAGTATAAGCATCTTAGGTCAAAAATTGTTATTTTTCAATGCCTTCCTTTGACACGATCTTTTTTCAAAAAACTATCGTACCGACGCATAAGTAAAAAGGCATCCACTTGTTTCATCGTATCCAAAACCACACCAACCACGATCAACATTGCTGTACCGCCCAAAAAATAACTCACATTAGTATCTACATTAAGAACGCGTCCCAAAATAGATGGCAAAATGGCAATAACAGCTAGGAATACCGCTCCTAATAAAGTAACGCGGTTCATGGTATATTCCAAATACGTTTGTGTAGGCTTCCCTTGTCGAATTCCAGGAATAAAGGCATTATTCTTTTTCATTTCAGAAGCAATTTGTTCCGGATGGAACTGTGTTGCTGTCCAAAAATAAGTAAAGAATATTATAAGCAGAACGTAACATGAAGAATATACCCAGCTACCTGGGGATAACATCATAGCGACTCGCTTAAACCACGAAGAATCCGAAGACATGAATTGCCCTATAGTCGCAGGGAACATTAGCAAAGACGAAGCAAAGATAACAGGTATAACGCCTGCATAGTTAACCTTTAACGGCAAATAGGACCCTCCTCCAGGGATTTCTCTCCTACCAATTACTCTACGTGCGTATTGCACGGGAATTTTTCTCACACCTTCTATAATCAATATCGTTGTGACAAGAACAAATACAAAAATCAAGCACAACAACAAGAGTGAGAACAAACCTAATTGAGAAGGATCTTGCGAACCAAGGTTGAGCTTATTTACTATTGATCCCAAAACAGATGGGAACGAAGCTAAAATTCCAAGGCTAATAATTAAGCTAACACCATTCCCAATACCCCTATCAGAAATCTGTTCGCCTATCCACATGAGCAACAATGTTCCTGTTGTCATAACAATAACTGTTGTCAGATAGAATATCCAAGGAGCTCCGAATAACTTAGATGACAACAAAGTTGGAAGAACAATACCAGGAATCGACATGTTCATTTTTAAAGCAAACTTAGCAAAAAGTAGCGATTGTATAAATGCTAATCCAATTGTAAATAAACGAGTTAATCTACCTATCTTTCTTTTACCTTGATCAGGGCTTTCCCGCATTTCCCTTTGTATAGATGGCATAAATACTAGGAGAAGTTGCACTATAATAGATGCTGAAATGTAGGGGACCACACCTAATGCAATAACCGTCATTTGAGCAAAGGCTCCTCCAGAAAAAATATCAGCTAACTGAAATAAATTCTGACTAGAACCTAGTAATTGTTTAAAATAGGCTACAGCGCGTTCTCCGTTAATTCCTGGAACAGGGATGAACACGCCAACCCGGCAGGCCGCAAGCAAAGCAAATGTAAAAAATAACTTTTTCCTTAACTCAGCAATGGAAAATATCTGTCGTAAAGTTGTCATAGTCGAGCCTGAAAATTCTTATCTTTAAGCAACACCAATAAGGTTTCGTACTCCTTGAGACAACACTACGTTAGCGTCCTTCCAGATAAACGTTTTCTCTAATTCGCCTTTAACGATCACTTTTACTCTAATCGCGTGCTTATCTATGGCTTTTTTCTGTTTCAAAGCTTCTAAAGTAATTTCTTCTCCCTCGTTGAACAAAACATTCAAACGTTGAGTCGTGATTTCTTCTACACATTTATCAAAACGTGCGTGAGAAAATCCTCTCGTAGGGACTCTTCTATAAAGAGGAACTCCGCCCCCTTCATAACCAAAGCGACGTTTATAACCAGAACGGCTTCCGTCACCTTTATGGCCTCGGCAACTTGTCTTACCGTGACCAGAGCTAGGCCCGCGGCCTAATAGTTTTGTTCTTCTCTTACGCGGTGAAGGATCTTGTAACGATTCTAATTTAATCATGTGTCACTTTTCTCCTTGTTAAAACGTCTTTCCTGCTAGAAAGACTCAAGAGAGCTTTAAAAGCAGCCTTTACTTGGTTCATAGGGTTATTTGAGCCCAAACTTTTAGCAACAATATTCTTAACCCCAGCCATTTCCAAAATCAAACGAATTCGAGAGCCTGCCACAATTCCAGTTCCTGGCTTAGCAGGCTTCAAAAGCAGTTGAGCTCCGTCCTGATCAACTAGAACCTCATGAGGAATAGAGTCACCTTCCAAAGATTCAATGGTGATTAGATTTTTTCTAGCAGCTTCTCCGCCTTTACGAATAGCATCTGTTAACTCATTAGCTTTGGCAAAACCGTAGCCCAAGCGTCCCTTACCGTCACCCACCAAAATAAGCGCGGAAAAACTAAATTTACGACCGCCCTTGACCACTTTTGAACAACGATTGACAACAAGAACTTTCTCCTCTAGCTGATCTTCTTTGTGAGAATTCTTTGATAACGTCATCTCTTTAAACCTTCATTAAAACTGTAATCCGCCTTCCCTAGCACCGTCAGCTACCATGGCAATAATTCCATGATACTTGAAAGGGCCGCGATCAAAAACAACTCGATCTACTTGAAGACTTTTCCCTATCTCGGCAATTTGAACTCCTAACGCTTTAGCAACGCCTTGATTCTTTTTAATTAATCCGGCAGCCTTATTTGATTTGGCCATAGTTGAGACAGAAGCCAAAGTTTTGCCAATAGAGTCATCAATTAATTGTACATAGATATGCTTGTTAGTTTTCACAACAGACAAACGAGGCTTCAAAGAAGAACCTCTCAAGACTTTACGCACTCTTAAAGCCCTACGAACCTTTTTTTCAGACTTCTTGAATAACGAATTTTCCATAACTTAACTCTGCCTTGCTATACTATTTTTTACCTGTTTTTGCCGCTTTTCCAGCCTTGCGACGGACATATTCGTTTTCATAGCGGATACCCTTACCTTTATAGGGCTCAGGTTTACGTTTAGCACGGATATTAGCAGCGAATTCCCCAACTAGCTGTTTATTTATCCCCTTCACAGATATTAAAGTATTCTTTTCAACACTAACTTGAATATCTGAAGGGATAGGGATCTTCGTAGGATGAGAAACCCCAATAGACAAATCTAAAATAGACCCCTGAACGGAAGCTCTAAAACCAACCCCAATCATTTCCAAACGCTTCTCGAATCCTACACTAACCCCTTGAACCATATTGGAAATTAACGCCCAAAATAAACCTTGCATGCGACTCGGTCTGTCAACCACATGAGGGGCAGGGTGAACAAAAATCTCCTTACCTTTTATGTCGATGACTACTTCTGGAGCCAATACTTGTTTTAAAGAGCCCTTAGGACCTTTTACTAAGATTTCATTATTTTGAATGGAGACCTCTACTCCTTGAGGGAGCACAATAGGGTCTCGAGCTTTACGAGACATTCCTTACCGTCCTATAAATTCTTTTATCCTGTTACCAAACTAAACAGAGTAGTTCACCACCAATATTTTTAGCCCGAGCTGTTGACCCGTCCAAAACTCCTTGCGATGTGGAGAGAACGGAAATACCCATATTTCCGAAAACATAAGGAATCTTCGCTGCAGGGACATAAACCCTTCTAGAGGGCTTAGAAACCCGCTTTAATTGGCGTATCACAGGCTTACGGTCATTAGTATATTGTAAAAAAATACGCATTGTACGCTTACGATGCTCTTCTTTCACCAAATAATGTGCTAAAAATCCGTGTTGTTTCAGAATTTTTACAATCGCTTCACGCATTTTGCTGTGTTCTAAATCTACGTACAAATGCTCTGCCTTCAAAGCATTTCTGATCCTTGTTAATAAATCGGCTATAGTATCACTTGTCATGCCCATACTGATCTTATATCTCCCCTATTGAGCCTTCTTAAAGCGCAAACCCATCAACTCTAAAAGAGCGGTGCATTCTACATCTGTTTGTGCTGTAGTTACCCAGGTAATATTCATTCCTTGGGTTCTCTTAACGCGATCTAAATCCACTTCAGGGAAAATCTGCTGATCGTCCAGTCCTAATGAATAACATCCGCGTCCATCTCCTTTACTTGAGAAACCACGAAAGTCGCGAATTCTAGGAGAGACAATGTTACAAAAACGATCCATAAAATCGTACATACGTTGGCTACGTAGTGTTACTTTTGCTCCTATGCCTTGTCCTTCACGAAGCTTGAAGCCAGCGATAGAATTTCTAGCCTTTGTCACCAAGGGTTTTTGTCCAGAAATCATAGAAAGTTCTTCTAAATGAGCTTGGAAAAGATTTTTATCTTTAGCAGCTTCTGCAAGACCCATACTTATTACAATTTTTTTAAGAACAGGGATTTGCATGGGATTGCTATATCCAAACTTTTCTTGGAGGGTCTTTCGGATCTCTTCGGTATATAGTTTTTTTAACCTGCTCATATTAACCTTTTCTCTCTTTCACAGAACGATATAGCTTGGAGGTGCCATCAGGAGATTTATTCCACAACTCTCGTCCATTCTCAGTAACTTTGACAGAAAGTTTTGCTGGAGCTCCGTCTATACTTAAACGAACGTTAGAAATATGTATCGGAGCTTCAATACTAATCCTTTTACCTTTTGGATTTTCTTGACTACGCTTGATATTTTTCGTACGAACGTTGACTCCTTCAACGACCACTTTATTTTTTTCTCTGAGACAAGATAAAACTTTACCTTGTTTGCCTTTGTCGTTCCCGGCTAGCACATAAACAGTGTCGCCAACACAAACACTACGTCTTTTCATATCTTTTCTTATCCTTAAATCACCTCAGGAGCCAAAGAACTAATTTTCACAAAGCCACGATCGCGAATTTCTCGAGCTATCGGACCAAAAATTCGTGTTCCTTTGGGATTTCCTTTTTCATCGATAATTACACAGCTATTAGTATCGAATTTCAAAGAAGAACCATCTTTTCTAAGAATATTGCGGCGCGTTCTAACTATTACAGCTTTAACCACATCACCCTTTTTTACAGAGCTATCAGGCTCAACATCTCTAACAGAACACACAATGACATCACCCACTGTAGCGTAACGTCTTCGAGAACCGCCTAAAACTTTAAAACACTTTACTCTTTTAGCCCCAGTATTATCGGCAACTTTTAATTGACTTTCTTGCTGAATCATAACTGTATCTACCCAATGTTGCTAATCTACCAAACTAACTTACACGCTCAACAACACGCCATCTTTTTAACTTAGATAGAGGTCGTGTTTCTTGAATTTTAACTTTATCGCCTTCAGAAACACCTAGACCATCATGCGCATAAAACTTCTTAGAGTCTCTAACAACTTTGGCATACTGAGGATGAGAATATATCCTTTCAACTCGAACAACCACGGTTTTATCCATTTTTGACGAGACAACAACACCAATTTTGGTTTTTCTAAGGCCTCTTACTTCACTAGCCATCGACTTTTCCTTCTTTTTCTTGTTTGACCGTCATAGATCGAGCTATGGTTTTCTTATACATAGAGAACAAGTGCGTCTTTACTGCTTTATTTTGTAAAGCGGCCTCGGCTCTTAAAGAAAAAAGAGCTTTCTTATTTTCATGGATAAACGCGTCCAACTCAACTAGACTTTTTTGTCTAAGCTCAGCTAATAATTTCTTCTTTACTGCCATATAAACTTATACCCTTTCAACCCGCTTAACAAAACGTGTTCTTATTCCCAATTTTGCTGCAGCTCTTCTTAAAGCGTCCTGAGCATCTTCTCTTGAAACATTAGCAACTTCAAAAAGAATCCTCCCTGGGCGAACTACTGCTACCCAATGATCTGGAGCGCCCTTACCTTTACCCATACGAGTCTCTGCAGGCTTTTTAGTTACGCTTTTATCTGGGAAAATACGAATCCAAACTTTTCCCCTACGTTTTAAATATCTATTGATAGCAACCCTGCAAGCTTCTATTTGCCGACTAGTTACCCAGCCTCTTTCCAAGGTCTGCATTCCAAATTCGCCAAAGTCAACAAAAGTAGCCCCCTTGCTTAGGCCTGCAAATTGACCTTTTTGCTGTTTGCGAAATTTTGTTCGTTTAGGCATCAACATAATAATTCACACACTCTTATTTACAGCTACTGTACCACTGGAGCAGAAGCACCAACATTGGAACTAGCTGTAGAGGCTTTTTCCCCAAGATTAATCCAAACTTTTACGCCGATAATTCCGTAAGTAGTTGCTGCAGATGCTGTGGCGTAATCAATATCAGCTCTCAACGTATGTAGAGGAACACGACCGTTTTTATACCATTCAGAACGAGCAATTTCAGCGCCTGCTAATCTTCCAGAAACCTGTATTTTAACACCTACAGCTCCTGCATCCATAACAGACTGCATAGCTTTTTTCATTGCACGTCTAAAAGAAACACGGCGTTCAATTTGTCTAGCAATATTGTCTGCAACTAATTTTGCATTCAATTCGGGGCGTTTAATTTCTGCGATTTCTACCCAAACTTCTTTACCAGTAAGCTTTCTTAGCTCTTCTTTTAAAAGATCTACCTCAGCGCCTTTTTTTCCGATAACTAGTCCTGGACGAGCTGTCTGGATTGTAACTTCAATCTTACCGCTCATACGTCTCACAACAAAGCCCGCAGCCCCTTGACAAGAGGGTTTTTTTCTTAAGAATTCTCGAATTTTAACATCTTCAATAAGAAATTTACCAAACTCTTGCTTGTTTCCGTACCAAAGGGAGCGCCACTTCTTGGTAACGCCTGTACGAAAACCGATTGGACATCCTTTCTGACCCATAATTTCTCCTACCGCTCCTTCTCACCAACAATAACAGTTAAGTGGCTAGTGCGTTTTAAAATTGGGGATCGGCCTCCCCGACTTTTTGATTTAGCTCGCTTATATACAGGGCCTGCATCCACTCTGACTTCGATAACGTTTAATTGCTCACGTTTTACATTGTCATGAAGCTCAGCATTAGCTACAGCGCTATCCAAAACTTTTTTTAGACATCTTCCAGCTTTCAACTGAGAAAAACTCAACTGCTGCTGAGCTTCCGTAACACTTAAATTTCTCATAAGCCCAGCGGCTAGTCGGGCCTTGCGAGGCTGAACCCGTATGTAGCGGGCGGTCGCTTTAAACATGACTTGTCTCCTTTAGACTTACCCTTTCTTCACGGGATGACTTTTAAATATTCTTGTTGGAGAAAACTCTCCCAACTTATGCCCTACCATAGTTTCCGAAACAAAAACCGTTAGAAACTTTTTCCCATTATGAACCTCAAATGTGTGGCCTATCATTTCAGGGGTAATCATAGAACGACGAGACCAGGTTTTAATTGGAGTCTTTTTCTCCAATAAGTTCATAGCACGTACTTTTTTTATTAGACTGTGATCAACAAAAGGACCCTTTCTTAACGATCTACTCATAATCCCTATTTCCTACGATCTTTAACTATCCACTTATTGCTTTTACGCTTATCACGAGTTTTTAATCCTTTCGTGACTTTACCCCAAGGAGTACGAGGAATATAACCGTTATGACGGCCTTCACCACCTCCATGAGGGTGATCAACAGGGTTCATAGCAGTACCACGAACAGTTGGACGAATACCTTTCCAACGTTTTCTTCCTGCTTTACCATCAACACATAAATTGTGATCTGAATTAGAAACTTCGCCAATAGTAGCTCTACAACCTTCATTTAACATGCGAAATTCGCCTGAAGGCATTTTTAATGTAACATATCCCGGAGTTTTAGCAATAACCTGAGCAGCCAAACCTGCTGATCTTACCAATTTCCCTCCAGAATAGGGTCTCATCTCAATATTATGAACAGTTGACCCTAAAGGCATGCTTTTTAAAGTCATACAACAACCCAATTTGAAAGGGCTGCCTTCTCCCGAGATCACTTGATCTCCTCTTTTTATGCCTTTTGGAGCAAGTATGTAACGCTTTTCTCCATCAGCATAACTCAATAAAGCAATGTAGGCAGAACGATTTGGATCGTACTCAACAGAAACTACCTTAGCTTCAATACCATCTTTATTGCGCTTAAAATCGATAACTCGATACAGGCGCTTAGCCCCTCCACCACGATGACGGCAGGAAATGTGACCTAAATTATCACGACCACCGGAACTCTTTTTGAAAAATGATAGCTTCTTATTTGGTCGAACGCTTTTTCTAGTTTTTTTCCCTGACAACTCTCCCTGTGTGGTCAGCTCATCAAAAGCCGGAAGAACCAACTGTCTAGTCCCTGGAGTTACTGGCTTAAACTTTTTAAACATGTTTTTCTTCCCTCTAATATATTACCCGATAGAATGGCCTTCATAGAAGGTCACAACTGCCTTCTTAAATCCAGCAGTCTTTCCTTTTCGCTTTCCGCGAAACATTCGGGCTGGCTGAGGCTTCACACATATCGTGTTTACACTTTTAACTTTTACTTTTTTATCCGCATAAATAGATTCCAAAGCTTGAGCAATTAAAGGCTTAGTAGCGTTACAATCCACGATAAACGTATATTTTGGATGCTTACAGTAACTACCTTTCTTTTTGCCCTCACCATTCCCAAGACTTAAACCTTCTAGTGTTTTAGCCTTCTCGGTTACATAATGCCGTTTGATTACATCATAAGGATCTTTCATGTCCTAAAATTCCCTTTTAATCTTTCATTCCAGAAATAAGATGCCCGGAGAGTCTATTAAGAGCCTTTTCGGAAACCACTATATTGCGGGCAGAGACTAGGTCATATCCATTGATATTCATTCCATACGTAAAACCGCGCACAGCAGGCAAATTACGCAAGCTTAGTCTTAAACTTTCGTTATTTTGAGCATGCTCTAAATCATCGATAAAAAGCACACCACGACATTCCACATTACAGGATTTTAAAAATCTCAAAGCTTCTTTTGTCTTTGGAGAAGTTAAACTGCTGGTGAACACACTGTCATCAGCTACAATCAAACGATTCGCTTGAATCTTTTGAGATAGCAACAAACGAATTGCTGCTCGTTTCTCTTTTTTATTAATGCGAACATGTTGATCAAATTTAGGCTTAGGGCCGAAAACAATACCCCCTCCTCGAAACTGAGGAGACGCTAAACACCCTTGACGAGCATTTCCCGTACCTTTCTGTCTAAAAGGCTTTTTAGTAGAATGACTTACTTCTGAACGATTTCTCGTACATGCGGACCATTGCCTCTTGTTGGCGCGGATCGCCACAAGATAGTCCTTCACTAATTGAAGTCCACTTCCTTCCTCAGCAAAAAAGGCATCTGGCAATTCCACCTCTCCTGCCTTATTCCCAAAAAAATCAAACTTTGATAATAAAACCATTAGGACCTCTTCTGTATTACCCTTTTGCTCTGGAAGAACGCCTGACGACAACAACAGAACCTCTAGGGCCAGGAATTGCCCCCTTCACTAGCAACACTTTTTTCTCTAAATCTATTTTTACCACTTCTAAATTCTTAACGGTTACATTCACAGTACCCATATGGCTAGGACGCTTACTTCCTGGGAAGCACCGTCCAGGAGTCGATCGCATCCCTATAGAACCGGCATGACGATGGAATCCTGAACCGTGGCTTTGAGGACCTCCACGGAATCCAAATCTTTTCATGACTCCTTGAAATCCTTTGCCTTTAGAAACACCGCTAATATCTACGGAAGAGACGCCTTCAAAGACTTCCAAACCAAACTCGCTTCCTAAAGAAACCTCATTAACGGCTTCTTCTGAAAGGCGAACTTCCTTTAACAGACGAAAAACACGAGAACCAGACTTTTTAAAATGCCCGAGACTGGGTTTATTCACACGTTTTTGCAATGTTTTTGTTGGGACATTGATTTCATTGGCGCCCATTTGAATAGCGTTGTAACCATCTGTTGAATCAACTTTTATCTGAGTAACAACATTGGAACTCATGCTAATTACTGAACACGCAACTAGATTTCCATCTTTGTCAAAGACATGAATCATGCCTTCCTTTTTCCCCATTAAACTAAGCTGAGATCGCATATATAATTACCCACTAATACAATGGTTGTCCGCGCTCAGGCGAGAGCAACCAGGCAAATCGTTATAGCATTTTTATTCGTAGAATTCCCTAAAAAGAAAAGGAGCCTTTTCCTTAAGAAAATAAAGGGACAGGTTATCAGAGGGAGAAGATTTTTACAATAAGAAAAAACGGGAATGCCTTAATGAGAGAAAGATAAAAAGTTCTTATAAAATCTTAGTTTGCTAATAAATAAAAAAATCGCTTCTAGGTTTTCTAGAAGCGATTTACAATATTGTCGAAATTGACAAATCTTTTTCTTACGAATGAGCCCACGCGGTGTAAAGACCGATACCACTAGAAATTGCAACAGCTCCTGATGTTACCGCCAATCGAACTGCAGCAGTGCATGGGAAAGGAATTAATTTGACGATATCTGCTATTAATTCAAATGCTTTTTCTAAAATCGATAGTATAGCTTTTTTAACAACCGCAAGATGTGACTCTCTTAATTCTCGAGACACTTGATTATAAACATCGGCCGTCAAAGCCTCGCCAACTCTAGCATCTTCTAATCCCGCAACAGCACGTTGATATGCACGGTTTTCATACATTAAGGAAGCAGCTCCCCCGATAACACTGGCAGCGTGGTTGGCTGTCATCATGTATGTTACGGCATCGCCAAATCCTGCTTTCATTTCTTTAGAAAGGAAAGATTGGTGCGCGAGCTTGTTTGCTAACAGGACCGGGCGACATACGCCGAATGTTCCAATATATGTAGCCGAACCGACTGCAGAACACCCCTCGCTAATCGCGGCTAATACATGATCGCTCTTAGTCAGATAGATTTTGTTATAAGGCAGCCCCTTCTCGGGGTTGCCCAAATCGTGGTCAGATTCTGAAGAGAAACATTTCTTGACGTGAGCAAAGCAATTCTTTGAAGAGTTAATGCAACCGGGGATTGCGCCGTTAAACACGTTACCTAAAGCCACAACAGATCTAGCTGTACTTAAAGTTCCGGCCACATTTCTAGCTGTCTCAAGAGAAGCTCCCATATTTCCTGAACTTTCAATAACGCCACAACTAAACTCAGAAACTGATTTAGCAAATTTAAAGGCTTTATCTAAATTTTTAGTACCGCCAACAAAACGTGCTAGATGATTATCTCCGTTAGTAAAAAACAGCTTCAAGCAATTGCCAGCTACACCTTTGCCGGTTTTTTTCGCTGCTGTTTGCATAAACACGTTTCGGCCTGCCATAACAAGGGCAGTCACTTGTGGTGTTACAGATGCCATATTCACCTCCCTAAAATTAAAAGGTTTTTCTTAGCAAAATAAAGATTTTAAGCCCCAATTATAACATAAAAGCAACTTAATAAACGAATTATCTTGACTAAAATCGAAATTAAGAACTTAAGTTAAATGATAATTTTAATTTATGCCCGGAGTGCCCGTTCAAAAAACTTTTTGAATCCATCACCCCTTTGCCTTCAGGTTGGACTTCTCTCAGGCAAATGGCACCTTCAGCACACGCAACAAGAAGCTCTTGTTGATCTGACAAGATAATATCCCCTGGATCGCCATAAACACCCCTACTAGAAAAAAGAGAGGCTTTACGAACAACCAAACGCCTTTCTGGTTTATCTTGATAAGAATAGAGCGTCCAAGCTCCAGGAGCTGGAGTGACACCCCGTATTTGAGCATACACCTTCTCTGCAGGACGATCCCAAAGAATAAATCCTTCTTCTTTTGATAGCTTTGGAGCTATAGAGGCTTTGGATGAATCTTGTGGCGTATGAGTGATTGTTCCATCAGAGATTTGTTGTAAAGTTTGTATTAAGATGTCCCCACCTTGATTAGCCAAAGCTTCGGCAAGCTCTCCTGCTGTCATATCAGGCCCTACCGGGATAATAGACACGTTGGCAACATCTCCGGTATCCATACCTGCATCCATACGAATTACAGTATTTCCTGACTGTGTGACACCGTCCATAATGCAACGCTGTATAGGAGCAGCCCCACGGTAAGCTGGTAATAGGCCTGCATGCAAATTATAACAGCCATATTTCGGAATATCCAAAACCGTTTGCCTTAGAATAGCTCCGTAAGCAACAACAATAAAAACATCCGCCTCAAAATCTCGTAATTGTTTGATAAATTGTGGATCCGAAGCCTTTTCTGGTTGTAAAAGAGGGATATTCTTGGATAAAGCTAACGTTTTAACAGGAGAAGGAATAAGTTGGGACGAACGTTTTTGCGGTTTATCTACACGAGTAACAACAGCGATAACATTTACTTGATGATGTAATAAATCCCCTAAAACTGTGGCAGCAAATTGTGGCGTGCCAAAATAAACAACCTTAAGATTCAACCAGAGCTCCTTCTTTATCTACGCCCTCCTCTTGGAAAGCCTCTTTAGCAGCTCCACGCTCGATTCCACGTTTACTTGAATTCTGACAAAAATGAATAAAATTTTGGACTTCGGGAATGTGGCCGTACTCTTCTTGAGCTTCTAATAAAGCTTCAAAGAAGCCGTCCTCAGAACGATAAACTTTCTTAAACACCTTGATCAAAGCCAAACGTGTTTCAAAACCAACCTGCCGTCTCTGTAAACCAACTTTATTTATTCCACCTAACTGATAGGGATTCCCTGTGCCTATAGTATATGGCGGAACATCTCTTCGAACACCACTTAAAGCTCCGACCATAGCGTGCGCACCAATACGAACAAACTGATGGACACCAACCATACCGCCAATAATAGCGTAATCTTCTACCACAACATGACCAGCCAATTGCGCATGATTACTTAAGACCACATAATTGCCAATTGTACAATTATGAGCTACATGAGCCCAAGGCATGATAAGACAATTATTTCCTATAGAAACTGTTGTTCCTTCAAATGTAGAAGAGGTAATAATAGCGAATTCTCGAATTTCACAATTTTCCCCTATGGTAACATAGGTCTTTTCGCCCTGATATTTTAAATCCTGAGGTTTGTTACCAATCATAGCGGACGGCCAAATCGTTGTACCTCTGCCTATAGTCGTGTGCCCATCAATATAAGCATATGATTTAACAACTACATCATCACAAAGGGTCACCGTAGATTTAATAACAACATAAGGCTCAATAACAACATTCCTTCCGATTTTAGCCCCGGGTTCGATAATTGCTGTTGGGTGAATGTTCGTCATACGTCTCCGTTAATCTAAAGATTTCTTGTCTACAAGAGCAAAGCTTAGTTCTCCCTCAGCAGCAACCTGAGAACCCACACAAGCTCGTACCGAAGCTTTCCCTCCCTTCGACGAAATCAATGAAAATTCAGCGCTCAATGTAAGAACGTCGCCGGGCTTAACTGCCTGACGAAACTTCGCTTTTTGTATCCCCAAAAACAAAGCCAGTCTTTTATTTCTGTCATTTTCTAAAACTAAGCCCAGCAAAACTCCGGCTGCTTGCGCTAAAGATTCTAATATTAACACTCCTGGCATGATAGGCGCTTCGGGGAAATGCCCTACAAAAAAAGGCTCGTTTATTGTTACATTTTTTTGAGCAACAATGGACCGTCTCTCTAAATCATAAGACAACACCTTATCCACAAGCAAAAAAGGATAACGATGTGGGAGTAAGTTTAATAATTCTCGTAATTTAATTACAGACGACTCTTTCATTTAGCACTCGTTTCTTAGGGTTGTAACACTTCTAAAATCTTTCTACCCAAAGCAATGTTTGAAGAATGTCCCGATCCCACAGCAACAATATGAGCAACAAAAGGTCTGCCTACTAAAGATAGATCACCTATCAAATCCAAAATCTTATGCCTTACGGGCTCATCTGAAAACCGTAACTGGCCGAGACTAATAACACCATCATCTTTAAACACTACAGCATTTTCTAAACATCCGCCTCCAATCAAACCTCTCTCCATTAAAAAACATAGCTCATTGTATAGAGCGAATGTTCTACAAGGAGCTATTTCTTTACGAAAAGACTCTTCCGTTATAACAAAAGAACGGTACTGTGTCCCTATGGTAGGACTTTGCGGATAATGTAGAGTGTAAGAAATCTTCAGCTCATCACAAGGAAATGCAGCAAGAAAAGTATCCTGCGCTTGATAGTACACAGGCTGCGATAGCCTAGCAATGGTGACCTTATCATTCTGTGTACAAACCCCTGCATCATCTATTAACTGCATAAAAACATGAGAACTTCCATCCCCGATGGGGATTTCTTCTTCATCACAACGGACTATAACATTATCAATATTACTCGAACGCAAAGCAGCCATGAGATGTTCAACAGTAGCAATGATAGAATCTCCTGAAGACAAGGTAGTACTGCGACCTGTATTACATACATGAGGAAGTAATGCGGGGATATGTTCCCCTAAAAGATCGGAACGGGAAAAGACTATTCCAGTGTTTTCTTTAGCAGGTTCTAAAGTTATAGTCGCGGACTTTCCAAAGTGAATTCCCACACCTGAATAACGTACTTCGCGCCTTAACGTTCTTTGAGCTCGTTCTAACATGCAAAAACCTGACAAAGAGTGTTCGTATATTATCCTTTTTCTTTTTTAGCAAGCAAGCGATATCCAAAATAACATCCCATACATCCTATAGACAACAAAGATAGCAAAATCATAGGAAGATCTCCCCATAATGCATACAAAGTGGAATAATTTTGAAGGGGAAGAGCTACTTGTAATACTCCCGGGGATGCTTTTCTAGAATGCGTTTCATAAGGCAACATTTTTATAATCCTTCCCAAGGCGTCTGCTGCAACAGTAACTCCGGTATGACAAGAGCGGATACAAGGCATGCCCAACTCTTGATTTCGCAAAATCCCATGATAAAAATGTACTTGTGGAAGCCTTGATAAAGGATACCAGCCATCGTTAGTCAAGTTTACAAGGAGCTTAGCCCCTTCTTTCTTATAGTTACGCAATAAGGATCCAAAAGTCTCCTCATAACAAATAGAAACCCCCATTTTAGGCAAGCTATTGATCTCAATTACTCCGGGACGTGTTCCGGGAAGACGTTGACAGGATAATGCATATTCAGGGAAATATTTCTTACATACTGCCCAGCCAAGTTTGCCCCCAGGGATGTATTCTCCTCCAGGCACTAAGACTCGTTTATCATATCCAACTAGCTCTCCATGTTGAGAGATACATTCTGCTGAGTTGTACAGGTGTAGTTTAGATTCTCGTTCTTCCCAACGTTCTAATCCCATAAGAATCGGACAATCAAAATGGTCTGAAAGAGCCTGCATCCAATCTATATTTGCGAGTAGCTCATCTTGATGTTTAAAGTGTGTCAAAGGAGAGAGTATGATTTCACTATCATCGTAAGGATAAATCTTTCTATCTCTTCCAAAAGGGACCGAAACCTCAGGGAAAATAAGAAGATCTATGGGCTTTCTTACAACAGAAGAAAGACTAATTAATCTTTGCCACGCCATAGCTGGCGAGCCTGACCACGACCCTTCTAAAAGAGTTGATGAGGCAGGTTGTACAACAGCAACATGCAGACTCTCTTCATTTGAAAAAGTAGTTTTGAGGTATTCGTAATGTAGTCCGCCTAACATATACGGAACTAGTAAACATCCCAACCATGCAAATCGAGAAAACCTCTTTTTTAATAACACTTGATAAAAACTTATTCCGGTAGCGACTATAAAGAAACTCTCTCCAGACCAACCAAAAAAACCGCCAAACTGTCGTCCATAGGCACTAGCAGTAATTGGCCAACCCAAGTAGTCCAGAGACATTCCTGAGCAAAAATAGTAGAATCTTACCATTTCGATGGCAATCCACAAACCTGGTAAACACCAGAGAATTTTGCCATGGTTTTTACGTATCACATAGAATAATAGAGAAGAAAAAGCAGTGAATAGTAGGGCGAGTAAGCTAGTTAGTACACCCCAAACGATGTAAATAAATTTCCCCACATATAAATCGGAAAGCATCCAAGAAAAATGCACTCCATTTATAGTGGCAGACCAAAGAAATAATAAAAATGCTAGATATTTCCAAGAAAGATAAGGTGGTTTTTGTGGCTCTAAGCTATACCACAAAAGTCCGTAACCTATAGCACTTCCTAATAAAGAGAAAAACCAGCTCAAATCAGGTTGAGCGAAAGCTATGAGAATCCAGGAACAAAAAAAACTAAGAATTCTGAACAAAACGTTCCTATTTATTCATATTCAACCGAGATTGTCTACGCTGATTAGCTTCATCATAGCGACGTTTTTCTTCGGGGGTCTCAGGAACAACCTGATGAACAGGAGTAGGAGCGTTATTCTCATCTACAGAAACAAAGGTAAAATAGGCAGAAGTAATATGACGCCTCTCTTGTTTATAGATATTTTCTGCCCACACTTTAACCCCAACTTCTAACGAAGTTTTCCACGTACGATTAACAGCGGCCTTACAAATTAGATTCTCTCCCATATATGCAGGAGCATAAAAACACAGGGCATCAACAAAAGCTGTGACACAAATTCTTTCGGCATGCCTTTCAGCAACTACAAGAGCTAAACGATCTAACAAACTCATTAACAAACCACCAAATACAGTGTTATTTGCGTTTAGATCGTTCGGGAAAATTTTATAGATATGACCGTCTATACAACTAAAAGATACGGGCTTTTTCTTAAGCATTAAAAATTCCCCTAGGAAGAGACAACGTTCTCTACTTTTTGTTGGATAGTATCTTGAGGCCTAAAGAAAATCAAGAGATTACTTGAAGAGCGGTTTCTATTTTTTACTAGCTGGAATTTCAAAGATTTCAAATAAACTTTTACAAAACAAAAGTGTTCTACAATCCAATAAATGGGTTATTGACTTGCGTAAAACCTATTCCTTTTTGTCTATGTTTGATCTCATGTCTTATAGAAAAGAGTAAATCGGGATCAAAATCCATTTTAGATGCCCACTGCAAATAGGAAAGGGGGATTTCAGAGAAACAACGTCCTTTATGTTTTCCTAAAGGCATATATTTCATCTTTATCGGTTTTGATAGCATTTGCTTTAGTTGTTCTATCGTGCGGAAACGCTTACAGAAGTGTTTGAAAATACTGATATTGATCTCAACATCTTTCATAGCGCGATGATTACCGTCATAAGGAACATTAAAGTGTACAGCTAGGGATTCCAAAGAATTATTAGGGCTGTCTCCGTATTCTTTAGCCAATCTCAAGGTGTCGATAATGTAATACTTAGATAAGAAGCTCTCCCCTATCCTTTCCGCTTCTTGACTCAATACCTGGAGATCAAATCCTACGCTATGGCCTACTATATAGTCTCCCTCTTTCAGAAAAGACTTAATCTTTGGAAATACTTCAGCAATCCTAGGTTGATCTTTTAACATCGCATTAGAAATATGATGTATTCTCTGTGATTCGGCAGAAATTACACGGTCAGGATTGATTAAAGTTTCCATAGAATCAATCACGCCATCAAAAGTGAAACGCATCGCAGCAAATTCAATAATACGATCTTTCTTTACATCCAACCCAGTCATCTCACAATCTAAGCAAACAAAAACTGTATCTTTTAGTAAAGTCATGATCCTATTTTATTCCTTCAGCAATTTTAACAATATCGATGGCGGGGCATCTATGCTAACTTCTCTTTGAACAGTGGTTAGCGCATGAATCTGCACCTGTATCATCTCTCGAAATTGCGGCAACCTTATGCTTTCTGGCCATTCCACGCATAGAATATCATCCTCGTCAGCATCTTGAAAAAGATCTGATTGATTTTCCTTAATGGCATCTATCCGATAAAAATCATAATGGCAGATTCTTCGTGGTTCATTACCATATACATGCAAAAGAGAAAATGAGGGGCTAGCAACCTCTTGAGCTAAAGCATCTCCTAAATACCCTTGTACAACACCGCGCACAAATTCTGTTTTCCCTGAACCATAATCACCGAACAATAACAAAACAACTCCTTGAGGAAGTATTTTGCCAAGTTCGGCACCTATATCTATAGTTTCTTGAGAAGAATTAGTTACTCTTCTGTATCTACCCATTGACTAATATACACATGAAAGGCTGTATCGTCCGCTAAGCTTTCGATAAACTCAGCAATTTTGTCTTCCACGAGAGCATCTTGCAGTAAAGATAAGAAAGTACCTTCCAATTGAAACTTGTTTTGATTTTGTACTTCTTCCAAAGTCATCGGACGCAAGTATGAAGAGGAGAAGTCTTCTATAAGCGCTGGTAGACTGTGGAAAAGCTTTCCCGTGATAGCAGAAGCAAAAACAGTTTTAACAATTGGCTCTTTAGGAGGAGCTATATACTCTTTGATCATATTTGGGTCATCGGACACAAGGAAACGCTTTACGCGCACACCGCTTTGACGCTCTGTATTTTGAGGGCAGGATGACAGCCAATCGTAAATAGCATCCTGAGGATCAGCATACACGTTGTCAGCAAATACTTTCCCAGTGAAAGGACATATATAGATTCTTTTTGTCTGTTCGTTAACTTCTGGTTTCCCAGAGCAAATTTGTATCTCTGTTTCGCGCCAAACCTTTTTATCTTCCTCGAGAATTCGAATGGCATCTTCTGGAGTTTTAAAAATTATTTTGTCGCGGACAAAAACCACAGGATTTATATTTAAAGCTTGTTCTAGATAAAATAGATACGTAGCCAACAATTCTGGTGCTTTTTGTTTTCCCAAAAACTGGAGAAGTTTCTGCTTGATACTTCCAGAAATATTCATGCCCATCCCTTTTTCAGCTAATGAAGCAAATTAAAAGTTTTCTTGGCTTACTGAAGAGAAAGTATTTTCTAAAACAATAAACGCAAGAATAGTTTAGCTCTGTTTCACATTAAATCAACCATACTAGCATAATATGAGGATTATGTTGAACATAAAGCTACTAGCCTCCTTCCACCTATAAAAAGGTGGTGTTATTATTCGCAATATAGAGAACATTCGATATTCTTGATAACACTTCTGAAACTATGTTTGATGAGTATTTATATGTGTATTATCTACTATACATCTGGAATGCATATTAAAAATTTGTCTAGAATCCGCCAATACAACAAGTGAATATTATACTTTCTTCATAGTGACGCTTCTTCTATACACATCCTCCTCTCTCAAGAGAAGAACATGGAAATTAGATCCCTTTTTCTTTGAAAAAGTTTCTGAATTGTGTTTTTTTTTATCTACGTCTACAATCTGCCTTCATGCAGCTATGGCGGAACCGGTAGACGCGCTAGATTCAGGTTCTAGTGAGCTTAAGCTCATGGAAGTTCAAGTCTTCTTAGCTGCAAATAAAATTCAAAACGAATGCCCCGAACTTATTGGAGAATTATGGTCAAAATTGTATCTGCTGAAAATTTCAATTCCTTCATTGCCTCAGGCCTAGTACTTATAGATTTTTTTGCTGAATGGTGTGGTCCTTGCAAAATGCTAACCCCCGTATTAGAAAGTCTTGCAACAGAGGTACCTTCAGTACTCATCGGGAAAGTTAATATTGACGACAGTCCTGCTCCAGCAGAACAATATGGAGTTTCTTCAATCCCAACTTTAATTTTATTCAAAGACGGAAAAGAAGTAGACCGTACGGTTGGATTGAAAGATAAGGATGCATTAATTAAATTGATTAGCCAGCACTCTTAATTCCCAGTACGGATACACGTACTTTGATTATTTTGTCGAACTGCTTCAAAAAGTACTACACCCACAGTGGTTGCTAAATTTAAAGACCTGATTCCAGGTTTCATAGGCAGGTAATACGAGTGGTTGTAGTATTTTTTTAATACTTCTTCTGGTAAACCTTTGGACTCAGATCCAAACACGTACACACCATCCATAGGGAGAAAAACATCACCGTAGTATTGTGTACCTTTAGTTGAAAGACAGAAAACCTTATCTTCATCGACACCAGATAACACTTCATCTAAAGAGTCAACAACGGACAGATTTACCTTATCCCAGTAATCCATCCCCGAGCGTTTAACAAATTTATCTAATAAAGAAAACCCTAGGGGCCTCACCAAAATCAATTCAGCACCTAGAGCTATACAAGTCCTTCCTATATTCCCCGTGTTTTGGGGAATATCAGGATTATAAAGAACTACCTTCATGAAGCTGTGTTTTTGTCCTCTGTGTCTTGTAATGCAACAGTATCTTCTGTAGTTTCAATTAAATTAATTTCGAAAATTAACAAAGAATTTGGGGGCAATTGGCCAGAAGTTCCGTAAGCAAGGTCGGGGTGAATGTAGAGAATACGAGTTTCGCCTTCCTTCATTCCCTGCATTCCTAAAGAAAATCCGGGTATTGTTTGTGCTAAAGGAAGCAGAATAGGCTCTTTATTAGCTTCAGAGCTACTAAAGACTTGACCATTGATAAAACTCCCCTTGTAATGAAGGAGTGCTGAAGGTTTCCCCGATATAGCTTTCCCCGTTCCTTCTTTAACGATACGGTACTGTAATTTATCAACTTGTACTTCTACGACACCTGCATTCTTCTTATTTTCTTGTAAGAATTTTTCGGCTAGGGAGAGGTTTTCTTTTGCTTTTTTCTCGAAAACCAATTGTTGTATTTCTGCCATTTTCTCCTCATATTCGGATTCAGTTAAAGGTGCGCTTTTGCATTCTAATTCAGCCTGCAATCCTTTAGCCACTTCAGCGATATCCATTACGATATCCTCTGATTTGCGTAATTGTCGTGCTAACAAATGACCAAAAGTACGCGATATCTGTTGATTTACAGACAGTTGTGAATCACTGGCAGTGCTTTCCTCCCCAACTTGTGTTTTAGGGCTCTCATTTTGAGAACTCTGATCACAGGAAGCAATGGAAAAGGACACAACCATTGTTATTATAATTAAATACCATTGTTTTTTCATATTTTCTCTCCTATGGTTGTAGCCTAGACGCTCACATGGTATGGCGCCATGCACCTAAAATAGGTATAAAATTATTTAAGAAGTTACCTTAATATTTAGCTCTTTTAATTGGGAAGTCATAATTTCCGCAGGAGCATCCATCATTAAATCCGCAGCTTTCTGAGTTTTTGGGAAAGCTATTACTTCTCTAATACCTTCCGCCCCCGTCAATATCATCATAATACGATCTAAACCTAAAGCAATTCCTAAATGTGGAGGCGTTCCAAAACTTAGGGCATCTATAAAGAAGCCGAATTTTTCTTTTATACTCTCTGGAGATAACTCTAAAATAGAAAATATTTTATTTTGTAAATCCGCGTTATGAATACGTTGTGACCCTGAAGCGATTTCATATCCGTTAAGAACTAAGTCATAACTGGAAGATCGTACCGATAAAGGATCTTTATCCAACAAAGGAATATCCTCATCTAAAGGTGAGGTGAATGGGTGATGCTCTGAGCATATTTTCCCATCTTCTTTAGCAAATAAAGGAAAATCTGTAATCCAAACAAAGTTGTATTGCGCTTCATTGTACAAGTTGCGCTCTTTAGCTATCAATCTACGTAAATGATCCAAAGATTGATTGGCCACATCTTCTGGAGCTGCTATCAAAAGTAGGATATCATTATCTTCAGCCCCAAAATCAGCAAACATTGCTTGAAATACTGCTTCAGAAGCAAATTTCGCTACATTAGAAGCGACGCCACTCTCTTGTTTTTTGATCCAAACCAGTCCCATAGCACCGTAACGCTTAACAAATTCTGTGTAAACATCAAGCTGCTTACGAGAAATATCCGCTCCGCCGGGCACACAAAAACCCTTTATTGTGCCTCCTTGAGCAAGCTGATCTAAAAATATGGAGAATGAAAACTCTTTTGCATGTTCCCGACAATCATGAAGCTGCAAACCAAATCTAAGATCTGGTTTATCAGTACCATATAAATTTTTAGCTTCTTGATATGTCATTCTCGGCAATGGAAGGTCTATTTTAATTCCTTGAACAGCAAACATCTCTACCACTAACTGTTCAATTATAGGGAAAAGATCATTGGGAGTAGCGAAACTCATTTCAATATCAATCTGAGCAAATTCAGGCTGACGGTCGGCTCGAAGATCTTCATCTCTAAAACAAGTAGCTATTTGGAAATACCGATCGAGCCCCCCAACCATAAGAATTTGTTTAAATAGTTGAGGCGACTGAGGCAAAGCATAAAAACTTCCGGGATATATCCTAGAAGGGACAAGATAATCCCGAGCTCCTTCGGGAGTAGATTTACCTAAAATTGGAGTAACTACCTCGGTAAAACCCTGTTTATCCATATACTGACGACAAGCCATCATCACTTTATGACGATAGACTAATCGATCTAAAATTTGACCCCTACGCATATCTAGATAACGATACTCTAGACGCAACTCTTCATTAACGTGAATATGATCATCTGATATAGAAAAAGGGAGTTTTTTGGCTTTCGATAAGACATCTACTTTTTCAATATCTACCTCAATCTCCCCTGTGGCTAAATTCGCATTTTCCATGCCTTCTAAACGTCGGCACACCGTTCCCTCTATGGATAAAACCCACTCTGAACGTACAGAATCAACTAACTGGTGTAATTCCGGTTTTTCGTCTTCACGACACACTATCTGTGTGATTCCAAAACGATCTCGCAAGTCTATAAAAACGACTCCCCCGTGATTACGATAACGATGCACCCATCCAGACACACGGACACGTTCTCCTACATTGCTTAGGGATAATTCATTACAACGATGTGTTCTGTATTTCATATAGCAACCTTTGCTCTACCTCTTGCTTTGAACCAGAGAACTCTTTGTGCAAAGACATATTTTTAACTGTCAATTGCTCTGAAACCAACTCTCTTTCTCCCACGGGACAAACAAAAGTGGCTTTCTCCGCATCTGCTATTTTTAAAGCAGTTTTTAATTTCTTATGCGTCCAATCCACTTCTGTAGGGATTCCTAAGCTACGTAAATGCTGTGCCCAAACAAAACAAAAAGAGTCGGCTTGCGACTCAACCGGGATCAAACGCAATTTGTGAGAGGATAGCGGTGTTAGATTCCCTTGAGCTAATAAAGTCTGAATCACCCTCTCTAAACCAACTCCAAAACCACAAGCAGGAGTCGATGGTCCTCCAGAAGAAGCAATCAGGCCGTCGTAGCGCCCTCCTCCTCCCAAAGCATAGGAATAACCTCCAAATGTCGTGATAGCTTCAAAAACTACATCAGTATAGTAATCTAAACCACGCACAAGCCTTGGGTTAATATCATACGAAATGTTTAAAGAACCCAAAGCAGAAAGAATTTCATCAAAATATTTGCGATCATCATCAGAAATATAGTCAAGAATAGGTGGCGCGGATTTGATAATCTCTTGGTCTTCTGGCTCTTTGGAATCCAATATCCTCAGTAGATTTGTATTAAACCGTTCTTTACTTAGCGAGGATAAAGAACTTAAATGATCATGGAAGTATTCTCGCAAAATCTTATCGTAGTGTTTGCGTGTAACCTCCCCACCTAAAAAGTTCAATTGCACTTGCATGTGTTGCAAACCCACAGCAGAATAAAAATGCCAAAGTAAAGCAAGAATTTCAGCATCGCGAAGAGGATGGCGTACCCCTATAGCTTCTACCCCAAATTGATGATGCTGACGATACCTTCCTGACTGTTGCCTTTCATAACGGAACATAGGCAGAATATAATAAAACTTATTATCATCACGTTGATTCATAGGATTATCTATGAACGAGCGCACTATGGGGGCGGTTCCTTCAGGACGCAGTGTCAATGACCGCCCTTTCTTATCCAGAAAGGTATACATTTCTTTTTTTACAATGTCACTCTGTTCTCCGACATGCAAAAATACTTCCGACTTTTCAAAAACAGGCGTACGGATTTCTGAAAACCCATATAAACCACATACGTCATGAATCACATCCTCGACCCGATGCCATAGAGAAGTGTGTCTCCACATATGTTTCGCATCCGTAATGTAAGGGAATATATCGAACACCCCTTTGGGCAAAGCTACTTTCACCGTATGTCTTTAATTTAATTGAACAACTTTAAGAGTAGAATATCCAAAATTCGGATAAAGAGCAAAATTAAACCCTTCCTATGTGAGAGTCAAAAGATTCACCGAATAGAGGCTCTAAGACCTCTTGACGAGGAAACTCACATTCGCCAACATATGTTTGTAATATTTTTTTCCAAATTTTTGTCTCATAAGAACGCGCTTCTTTATTGTCTCCAGCTCCAATAGGGGCTAGAAATAAACTAATAAATACCACACTCATTCTCTTCATAACAAGACTCTTGGAGCTAAGACGCCATCTTCCAAAAATGAAGATGAAATCCGCGAAAGCAAACTTCAGTATTATTACATCAATCTATACTAAAATAAGTAACTGAAAACTACAATTAATCAATGTTTACAGGAACTACAAGATGTTATTACATTCTTGTTTTTTTCATTGCTCATATGCTAACCTCAGGTCTTCTCTATTCTACTGAAATTATATTAAATATTTAAATATGAGATCTTACGATGAACATTTGGACCAAATTCTTTCAGCCCCCCAAGCACATTAAAGAACTTGATAATCCAGAATTAGTCAAAAAACAATACAAGTATTGGAGAATCCGCATCTTCTATAGCATGTTTATAGGGTATGTCTTCTATTATTTCACAAGGAAGAGTTTTACCTTTGCCATGCCAACACTAATGACGGATCTTGGCTTTGATAAAGCGCAACTCGGGATCATCGGAAGTACTTTATACATCAGTTACGGTGTTAGCAAATTTGTTAGCGGCGTTATATCTGACCAGTCCAATCCTCGTTATTTTATGGCGCTGGGTTTAATTGTTACAGGATTCACTAATATCTTCTTCGGGATGTCTTCCTCGATCCTGTTATTTGCATTATGGTGGGGGCTTAACGGTTGGTTTCAAGGTTGGGGCTGGCCTCCATGTGCCCGTTTATTAACTCACTGGTATTCAAAATCTGAAAGAGGAACTTGGTGGAGTGTATGGAGCACTTCTCACAATATTGGTGGAGCGTTAATTCCTATTCTTACGGGATTTGCTATTGATTGCTGTGGTTGGCGCGGAGCTATGTTTATCCCCGGTGTACTATGTATTCTCATGGGATTAGTTTTAATTAATCGCCTTCGTGACACGCCACAATCCCTAGGTCTTCCCTCTATTGAAAAATTCCGAAAAAAACAGGAATCTCAAAAACACGAAGAAACCACTGCAGATATTTTAGAAGAAGAAGCAGAAAAAGAGCTTTCTACTAGAGAAATCCTCTTTACTTATGTTCTGAAAAACAAATGGATCTGGTTATTGTCCTTTGCTTCATTTTTCATTTATGTTGTCCGCATGGCCGTAAATGATTGGAGCGCTTTATTCTTGATCGAAACAAAGCGTTACGTAGCTGTTAAAGCAAATTTCTGTGTTTCTCTATTCGAGATTGGCGGACTTTTTGGCATGTTAATTGCTGGGTGGTTATCTGATAAAATTTCCAAAGGCAAACGCGGTCCTATGAATGTTGTGTTTTCTTTAGGATTGCTCTTCTCAATTTTAGGTATGTGGTACAGCCGTAATCAAGATATGTGGTGGTTAGATGGCTCCTTCCTTTTTGTTATTGGCTTTTTCTTGTTTGGTCCTCAAATGATGATAGGGTTAGCAGCTGCTGAACTGTCACATAAAAAAGCTGCAGGTACTGCTAGCGGCTTTGCAGGATGGTTTGCTTATTTCGGAGCCGCGTTTGCAGGTTATCCGTTAGGGAAAATAGCTCAAGATTGGGGCTGGAGAGGTTTCTTTATTGCCCTTCTAGGCTGTGCTTTAATTGCTTTGGTTTTATTCCTTCCTACATGGAATGCCTCAGAGAGAAGTTTGCAAACTAGAAAATAATGCGGGTTGACACGAAGGCTACTTGTGACTTGGATACCTCTTCATTGTCATTCTCAATACTCCATTCTAGATGCTACAAGCTCTATTAAGAGCTTTGTAGCAAAAGCAAAAGAGTATCAAATTCCTTCCTTAGCGTTAACAGATCATGGGAATCTCTACGGAGCGATTGAGTTTTACAAAGAGTGCCAACAAAACGATATTAAGCCAATTATTGGCTGTGAAGTCTACGTCGCTCCCTCATCACGTTTTGATAAAAAGAAAGAGAAAAAAAGCCGTGTTGCCAATCACCTCATTCTGTTATGTAAAAACGAACGAGGCTATCGTAATCTTTGTCTATTATCTTCCTTAGCTTTTACTGAAGGGTTTTATTATTTTCCTAGAATAGACAGGGATCTTCTTAGCCAACATGCTGAGGGGTTAATTTGTTTATCCGCGTGCCTTTCTGGTTCTGTAGCACAAGCCGCATTAGAATCAGAAGAGGCTCTAGAAAAAGATCTCCGCTGGTATCAAAATTTATTCGGGGAAGATTTTTACAGTGAAATCCAACTGCATAAAATGTCTGAGGAAAAAATAGCTTCTCTGGGTGAAGAATGGTTGAAACATGAGTATTATCAGTTTATTGATTCCCAAACAAAGGTAAATCAGGCTGTATTAGATGCAAGTAAACGTTTAGGAATTCGATCGGTAGCTACAAACGATATTCACTATATTCACGCTGACGACTGGTTAGCTCATGAGATTCTCCTCAATGTCCAACTAGGAGAAACCATAAGGATAGCAAAGCAGAATACATATATCCCCAACCCTAAGAGAAAAACTTTCCGTAGTAGGGAATATTATTTTAAATCCCCTGAAGAAATGGCAATGTTATTTGCCGATCATCCTGAAACGATTACTAACACCTTAGAAGTTGCTGATAAATGCAACCTAAATTTAAATCTTTCAAGCAAACACTACCCTATTTATGTTCCTGAGTTTCTAAAAGATAAGCAAAACTATACTGAAGAAGAACGTTACGCAGCTTCTTCAGCTTTTCTTCGAGAACTCTGTGAAAAAGGCTTGTCTACAAAATACACTCCAGAGAAGCTTGCTCATATCTCGAAAAAGTTCCCCGATCGCGATCCCTTAGAATTAGTCAAAGAACGCTTGGAAATGGAAATGTCTATCATCATTCCTAAAGGAATGTGTGACTACCTGCTGATTGTTTGGGATATTATCCATTGGGCAAAAGATAACGGTATTCCTGTAGGGCCCGGTCGTGGGTCTGGAGCAGGTTCCGTTATGTTATTCCTGTTGGGAATCACAGAAATAGAACCTATTCGTTTTGACTTATTTTTTGAGAGATTCATTAACCCAGAAAGGTTATCCTACCCTGATATCGATATCGATATCTGCATGGCGGGACGTGAACGCGTTATTAACTATGCAATAGAACGTCATGGGAAAGATAATGTTGCACAGATTATTACTTTTGGAACTATGAAAGCCAAAATGGCTGTAAAAGATGTGGGTAGAACTTTAGATGTTGCCCTTTCTAAGGTTAATCACATTGCCAAGCATATTCCAGAGCTGAATACTACATTAGCAAAAGCCTTAGAAACAGACCCTCACCTAAACGAATTGTATACTAATGATGCTGAAACAGCTCAAGTTATCGACATGGCAATGCGTCTAGAAGGATCTATCCGCAATACAGGAGTTCATGCGGCTGGAGTGATCATTTGTGGAGATCGCCTAACGAATCACATCCCCATTTGTATTTCTAAAGACTCTACCATGATCACCACACAATTTTCCATGAAGCCGGTGGAAAATGTAGGCATGCTTAAAGTAGACTTCTTAGGATTAAAAACCTTAACTAGTATTCACATAGCCATTCGCGCAATCGAAAAGAAAACTGGAAAGTTATTAGAAATGGCATCTCTACCCCTGGATGACAAAACGACATTTGCTCTTTTGCATCAAGGGAAGACTATGGGTATATTCCAAATGGAATCAAAAGGAATGCAGGAATTAGCAAAAAATCTCCGTCCTGATTCTTTTGAAGAAATCATAGCGATAGGCGCTTTGTATCGTCCAGGTCCTATGGACATGATTCCCTCATTCATCAATCGAAAGCACGGGAAAGAGATCATAGAATACGACCACCCCCTGATGGAGGGCATTCTCAAAGAAACCTATGGGATTATGGTTTATCAAGAGCAAGTTATGCAAATTGCAGGCTCCTTAGCAAGCTATTCCTTGGGAGAAGGTGACGTCTTACGTCGTGCTATGGGTAAAAAAGACATCGATCAAATGCTTAAAGAGCGAACAAGATTTTGTGAACGAGCATGCAAAAATGGTATTGATGCTGAGCTAGCAACAACTATTTTTGATAAAATGGAAAAGTTTGCTTCTTATGGATTTAATAAATCTCATGCGGCTGCTTATGGGTTAATCACCTATACAACTGCGTATCTCAAAGCGAACTATCCTAAAGAGTGGTTGGCAGCTCTTCTTACCAGTGATTCTGACGATATTGAAAAGGTAGGGAAACTGATCCATGAAGCGCATAGCATGGATATCTGTATCCTTCCTCCTGATATCAATGAATCAGGAACAGATTTTGTTGCTACAGATAAGGGCATTCGTTTTGCTATGGGGGCCATCCGAGGTATAGGGAAAGGCCTTGTAGAAAGTATTATAGAAGAGAGAGAGAAACACGGTCCTTATCAAAGTATTCGAAATTTTATTCAACGCTCTGATTTAAAAAAAGTTACTAAAAAACACACAGAAAACTTAATCGATGCAGGATGTTTTGATGTTTTTGAACCAGATAGAGACGTTGCTCAAGCAACTTTAGAAGCCCTATACGATAGTATATCTAAAGAAAAGAAAGAGGCCGCTACTGGTGTAATGACTTTCTTTTCTTTAAATACTATGCATCAAAAACATCCTATCGCCTTAACTCCTGCTACTAGTGTTGTCCGTAGATCAAAAAAAGAAATACTTAAAAAAGAAAAAGAACTTTTAGGGATCTACCTTACTGAGCACCCGATGGATGCTGTTAAAGATATTTTACCTCGGCTTTCGGTGATAAGTCCTGGAGAATTTGAAAATCTTCCTCATGGAGCAGTAATTCGGACAATATTTATTATTGATAAGGTAACGACACGGATTTCCTCAAAAGGTCAAAGAAAATTTGCTTTATTACGTGTTAACGATGGCGTAGATTCTTATGAACTGCCGATATGGCCAGAAATGTATGCTGAGCAGCAAGAACTTCTAGAAGAAGATCGTTTAATTTACGCTATTTTATCTATTGATAAACGTAGCGAATCTTTACGCTTGTCTTGCCGATGGATGAGAGACCTGTCTCTTATTAATGAAGATCTCATTCAAGAATGCGACGATATGTTTGATAAAATCAAAAGTCAAATGCAAAAAATGTCGTATTTAAATTTAGAAACTAATAAAGACTCGAATCGGGGGAAAACATCAACCATGTCAAAGTCTACTGATCACAGGTCTCAGGCTCCCATAGTTAAGCTATCTTTAGATCTTGAGCAACTACGCCACAGCCATTTATGTGCGTTAAAACAAATAATTCGCAAATATCCTGGATCTCGCACACTCTCTCTAGTTTTTACCAAAAACAATGAACGTGTAGCCTCTATCTCTCCGGACGCTGATTATTTTGTCTCTGAAGATACTAGCGGTCTTCAAAAAGATTTGGAAAATTCCCAACTTCCTGTTCGATTCATTGCTGTTTAAATATCCTGAAATGGCTTACCCGTGACTGCATTAATATACTCTATACGGACACTATTATCTGTAGCAACCAGTGACACCTTATACACAGGCACGTAAACAACCACCTTATCTAATATTAGGAAGTTATCCCCGAAAATCATTTCAGCAAGGTTACTTATACGATCTTCTGAAAACTGTGGAGATACAATAGAGGACCCTCGAGGTCTTCTTAGCCATACTGGAGACGACTGGATCGTTGTTGTACAACCTTTAATTGGTTGAAGTTGTTGGAAATGACTACCTATTTGACTCCCCGTAGAGAAAATCAATTTCTTTTTTTGACAGGCTCGGATTACTTTATCTGCGCGGATATTTTTCATAGACAAAGCGTGAGTTAAAGATTCTTTAGACGCCGCTCCCCCCAGATTTGCCAAAGCTTGCATAACATTTACGTCTTGCTTGCCAGCTTTTAGCATCAAGCACTCTCTAAATCCTTTAGAACAATTCCATGTCCCGGTATTGAGGACCATTTCACCATTCGCTAAACTCCAAAGGATAGCTCCTTCCTGGCTCACCATAGTTTTCTTAACAATATCTTCTCGAGAGAAACGCACATGCATCAGTGTATGAGGGACAAAAGTCAACTCCACAGTAGCATTCCCCTCTTGATGTTCAGGAAAGAAAGTTAATACTTGCTCTGGAGAAAATTTTCTCTCAAAAACCCGTAATCTCTCAAATCCAGACACCTTGCGAACAAACCGGCAGCTCTTTTCAAAAACATCAACGCTATAATTTGCGGTTACTTGCATGGCTTTATGAGCACAAGGCACATTATCCCATAAAAAAACTCCACAAAAAAGAGATGCAACAAAAGTACCAAAGTACAAAACTAACTTTTTCATAAAAAACCTTTTTATTTATTTTACTAAATAAAAAAATGTTTTATCAAACAAAAAAAATATATTTTGTAAATAAAACAAAAACAACGGATTTGACAAATTCTCTTTTTCTTTTCTATGATGACGTTTTGTTATCGTAGCTTCATGCCGGATTTATGAAATCTGTTTTACAGTTTGTTGTTTTTTTACTACTTTTATCTTCTGGCTGCTATGCCAGACCGATTTCTTTTGAGCCTTTTTCTGGCAAATTATCTCCTCAAAAGTTTACACCTAAGTATTCTCCTCAAGAATATCTTTCCGAAGGAAAGCACTATTTAGAACAACAACGTTATCGCAAAGCCTTTCTTTGCTTTGGCATGATTACACACCACTTCCCACAAGATCCTTTATACTCTGAAGCTTTATACTTAACGGGAGTTTGTTACTTTAAAAATGATCAGCCAGACTTAGCTGAAAAAGCTTTTTCCGCGTATTTACAACTTCCTGACGCTAATTACTCTGAAGAATTATTTTTAATGAAATATTCTATAGCAAAGAGCTTTGCTCAAGGAAAACGTAAACGCATATTCCTTTTAGAAGGGTTTCCTAAACTTGCGAATGCCGACGCAGATGCTATACGTATTTATGACGAGATCCTCACGGCTTTCCCTAATAAAGATTTAGGAGCTCAGGCGTTGTATCTTAAAGGGGACCTTCTTGTTACTAAAAAAGATCTTCCCGAAGCGATTAAGACATTTAAGAAGCTAACATTACAATTCTCTGCTCATCCTCTATCTCCAAAATCTTTTGTGCGTCTTTCAGAAATTTATCTTATGCAGGCACAAAAAGAACCTCATAACGTGCAATATTTAAACCTTGCAAAGATTAATGAAGAAGCTATGGGCAAACAGCACCCCAACCATCCTTTAAATAGCATTGTTTCCGCGAATGTACGATCTATGTGTGAGCGTTATGCTTTAGGACTATACTCTACAGGAAGATTTTATGAGAAAAAGAAGAAGCCTCATGCAGCAAGTATCTATTATACTACCGCTATAGAAAACTATCCTGAGTCATCTTTAGTAGCTAAGTGTCATAAACGACTAAATAGAATAACAAAGCATTCTTCTTAGTTTTAAGATGTTTTCTATGCGTATTTTACTTTTTTTTCTGTTTTCTTGTTGGTCCAGTTTAGGACTATCTTCTTGCTCCGGGTATTCTATTCTACGTTCTTCAGGTGCTTTATCAGATTTAGGACGTTCTATACTCTCTGAAGGTATTTATCTTTCTCCTATCGATAAGGACTCTCTAGGGCAATTGACATCAGCTCTCATGTATGAACTAGGGAAGCGCTCTCTCCCTGTACGCAATGGAGAAAGTTGCGCTCGCTATTTGCTTAAAGTGCAACTCTTGAATGACGTTGACGAGAATACAGGTTTTACGTATGCCCCAAATAAAATTGATGATGAAACCCCAAGACATTTTATTGTTTCTAGTGAGGGGCGCTTATCCTTGTCTGCGAAAGTACAACTTATTGACAGACATTCGGGACAAGTCATAGTCGATGACTGTATAGCAAAAAAATCAGTCTCTTTTGATTTTGAACCTGATTTAGGCGTAGTGAATGCTCATCAGTTTGCCTTAGGTCAATTTGAAATGCATAATGAGGCTGTTAAGAGCGCCTGGCGTGTGCTGTACACTCATTTAGCCGAGACTATAGTTCAACAGGTATATTATGACCTCTTCTGATGGAGAAGCAGTCTTTCCGGCACTCCTTAGTGAACTTCACAATATGCTAGACTTCGTTAAAGGGACAGAACAACTAAAAACATTCCCAAAAGAAAAGCTTTTAAAATTAGAGTTAGCTTGTGAAGAACTGCTTGTTAATATCATCTCTTATGCATACCAAGAAGCCCCAACTCCAGGATCTATAGTCATCTGTTGCCATGGGGATAAAGACGCCTTACATGTCACAATTAAAGATCACGGCCCTTCTTTTAATCCTCTAACTGCAACTATTGATATTCAAGATCAATTACCTTTAGATCAACGAAAACTCGGTGGGTTAGGAATTTTCTTAGCAAAAAACTCGGTGGATGAATTTCAGTATGAAAGACATGGGGATGCTAATATTGTACATCTAAAAATCCACAATAATTAGTCAATCTTGATTAAAACGGAAAGAGCGTAACATACTTTCAGTATCTTGTATATCCTGCAGATATATCTGAAGTGCTTCAAGAATCAAAGTGGATTGGTTATACTCTCCGGAAGCCTGAAATGCCATTTCTGGAGTATAGTCTCCTTTAGAATGGTATAAAGCAATATACCCTCGAGTGACTGGTTCTCCTTGAACTAGCTCTGGGACTAACCAAACAGCAAAATCTGCATTAAATAAAGTGAGTTTATCTGCGGATTCTGCAATGATGAAATTACTAATAGGAAGCTCTCTAATAGAGTCCATTTTAAGTTCAGACGCAGAATGAGACAGGACATCGGCTATATCCATAAAGCCCTCAGGAAACGCCGTTCCTTTGTTATGAATAGAACGACGGTAAAAATCCTCTAAAAAATCCAAACTCATAACGTTTTCCCTCTCATTTATGGTAATTCTTTATTTTAAGAGGCGTCAAGAGCTTTCTCGGGCTTGCTTGAAGATTTCTATCTAAGTAACAAGCTATCAAACCACCTAAGATGATAAGAGTTTTTTTTAGATTTGCATTGATTCCTTTACTGTCAGGATTATTTACACATCCTTTGTACGGACAAATAGTATTTCCTGAAACACGAGGAAATGCAGTAGCGGTTGTTCATACAGAAACAGGTAAAGTACTTTATGCTAAGGATATAGATAAAAGAATCTATCCTGCGAGCATGACCAAGATCGCGACCGCTTTATTTATCCTGAAAAAACACCCAGATGTTTTAAATCGCTTTATTATGGTAAAGCCTGACGCCATTGCTTCGATCACTCCTCAAGCGAAAAAACAATCAGGATACCGCAGTCCTCCGCATTGGCTAGAGACTGATGGTGTAACAATACAACTACAAAATAAAGAAGAGGTATCCGGCTGGGATCTATTCCATGCGTTATTGATTTGCTCAGCCAATGATGCTGCTAATGCTCTGGCTATGGCTTGCTCAGGATCTGTTGTAGAGTTTATGAAGCAACTCAATAATTTCTTGAGCGAAATTGGTTGCGACCGTACCCATTTTAATAATCCTCATGGCCTGCATCACCCCGATCACTACACAACAGCAGGTGATTTAACACGTATTATGCGTGAGGGATTAAAAGAACCATTATTCCGTCAGGTTATTCGAACTACCAATTACAAAATGGCTCCTACTAATCTCAGCCAAGAGAGAATTCTAAATCTTACAAATAAGCTGATTCTTCCAGGATCTACTTATTACTACCCTCCGGCTTTGGGGGGAAAAACAGGAACAACAAAAGATGCAGGGAAAAACCTCATCTTTGCGGCAAAAAAACATGGTCGATCGATTATCACCATAGCTGCTGGTTACTCTGCTATGAGCGAACTTTATGAAGATGTTATCGCTTTATGCGAAGGTGTTTTCAATGAACAACCGCTACGAAGGTACCTCATTCCTCCTATAGAAAAATATACCCTACGTCTCGGTATCTTAGGGAAAGTCTCTATTCCTCTACCTCAGGGGGTCTATTATGATTTCTATGCTTCTGAAGGTGAAGAACCTAAAACAATCTCTTTTGTTCCTCATGCAACAAAACTCCCTATTCATAAAGGAGATCTTCTAGGGCATTGGGTATTTCGCAATATTTCTGGGGAAAGGGTCCGTGCTGAACCTTTATATGCCTCTGATACCATCTACCCCTCTGTCGCACAAAAAATTCGTTTGTATACTAAGCGTATAATTACTTCATATAGGACGTATATTGTTCTAACACTCGTTCTGCTTTACTACAGAAAAACTCGAGTACACCGGCGCAAATCCTCTCGATATTATCTATAATGCAACTCTTTCTTTTAGCTTATGGAAAACCTGATTTTTGCATAAACTACTCAGGTATATTATTATAATAACAAGGAATACCATGTATAAATACTCCGTTGTTGGCTTACTTGCTTCTATCTTTCTGCCTATAGTCGGAGCTGGGGAGGACAACTCCAGAGTTCCAGTATCTACTATGTTATGTATTTCTAGAAACGAGGCTCGAGAGTCATCTTCTTGGCATTTTTGGAAAGATCCAAAAGTAGTGAGAGAAGAACAACATGTCTACTTTCTAAAACAGGTAATCCTTGCATTAAAGCGACCTGAAATTTGGAATGATCCGTTAAATCTTCTGCATATTTTGTTGCAATTTGATAAATTTCCAGAGGCATCAGGAGAATGTCATAACTTATTGCTAGTCATTATCAAACATAGGGTTATGGCACTCACCATGAACATGGGATAAGCTCGCAACCCTATACAGAAACTTGGCTGCGCTTACGAACAAAGTGAGCCGAAAAAAAGCCGTCTCCGCTGTCTGGCGAAAGAGTGGTGCGCATATGATGTGCTTCTTCCCACCCCAAAGAATTCATAAAAGCGACTTGCTTTTCATTTTCTTCGGACAATAGAGAACAGGTAATGTAGACAAGCTTGCCTCCTGGTTTGACGTAACGTACAGCGTCTCTAAGGATCTTTCTTTGCACATATGAGAATGTAGTGAGTAGTTTCCTAGAAAACTGGCTTTTCTTTTCCGGATGACGACGGTATACCCCTGTTCCTGTACAAGGAGCATCAACAACTACAATAGAAAAGCTATTTTTTCTGAGATGTTGTTGGCCTATAGAGAAATTTCTAACTCCTGCTCTACGTAAACGCTGTTTTGCCTCTTCCAAAATATCCTTTCGGCTATCATGTAAAACAATATGATGCGCCCTCTCAGCAAAAATAAGACTTTTCCCACCAGCTCCGGCACAAAAATCTAAAATACGATCCTTTTTGCTTATCGGAATATCTAGGGTAATTTTCTGTGAAGATTCATCTTGGATTTCAAATAAACCACGATGAAATGCTGCGCTATGCTGCAACGGATAACGCTTAGCAAAACGCAATGAACCGGGTACGGATCCCGGCTCGCTAGGATATTCTAAACACTTTTGTAGATCTTCTACTGAGGTTCTTCGTGTGTTCACACGAATAGTACAGGGGGCTTCCTTAAGAAAAATCTCCGAGAGTTCCTTAGCACGTTCTTGGCCGTAATCTTCTGTCAAACATGCAGCAAGATCATCAGACACAGAATACTTTACCGGCCAGGGAAGATCATGATACTTCTCAATATCATCTAAAGCTCCTTCTTCTACTTTAGCAACTAAAGTTTCTGGAGTTATCTCCTGATTATCTCGTTGAATCAGAGCTTCTAACAGCCGCCGATGACGAAGAATAGCGAACACACGCGCACTGATCCACTGACGATCTTTAGAGCCTAAAGAATGGTGTTGTTTAAAATATAGAGCTACACGATTAACCTCACCAATAGGTGTGGTATACAGCTCATTGAGTAATGTGTATAAATGATGTAGACGAAAAGGAACCATGGAGAAAAGTATACATTGTTGTGCGTTATTTTCCTCTGAAAAAACTGTAAAAAAAATAACTAGAGCACTCTCATCTGCAAAGTAGAGAACAATCCCTACAACAGCATAGAAAATATTAGAATTTTTTAAATATGCACGAGATTTGCTGCCAAAACGTCGGTTCTGGCGTGTAATAGTTAATACTTTTTTTCAATAAAGAATAGACCTTTTCATCGAAATCTAAAAGCCAGCGCATAAGAAGCATCTGCATCATTTTCAACCATAGTCCGGGACTACAATCGCGAATGCTATACATTCTCCCGATTTGTTCTGGAGTCGCTTCATTGACAATTGCAGCAGCAGTTTTTAGATCTTCTGATACGATACGCCGAAGAATTTCTGCAAGAAATCCTTGAGCAGCGTTTGCTTCCTTCGGGGAAAATTCTGCAACCTCTTGCCAGGTATTCACCATAGCTTTCCCCTGCGGAGTGAATAATAGAGAACCTACCAATGAGTTAGTCAACATATCAGAAAGAGAGTTTGTTATAACACCCCCGATGACTGCTTGGAAATCTTCTCTACTTATTGCGTAGAGATTCTTTAGCTCTGACAATAATTTGAAGCTTCTTTCTGACAAAGTCTTCAAGGGAGCAGCTTTCTCAGCAACGAATTGATCTAGCAGTTCTAAGCTTAAGGGAAGATAAGTTGCCTGGCTTTCTAAAAATGTCATTAAAGCCTCCATAATCACTTGAGAAGAAGACTCTGCAGTCATGATCTCTTTTACAGACAAGCTCACATCATCGCTCTCGGAATGGATTTCTACATCGTGGGTAAAATCTTCCCAGGAAGAAAAATTCGTTTTCTCGTTTGCAAATACGGAACTTGCTACATTGGAAACTTTATTTAAAGGGCGTTGGCGTTCTAAGACAATGATATTCTTTAACATCAGGAGCTTTTTGACGACGCTCTTCTTTCTTTCGAAAGTATCTTTACGAAATATCTTATAGAGAATACGTGTGTAAGGCAGTTCCTGACGTAGGCGCATATCGATAATAGAAAGAAGTCTTCCTGACAGAGCGTAAGAAATTAATGAACGGGAAAAAAGCTCTTGAATAACTTTTTGGATTGTCTCTTTCACAGCGTCCTGATCCGGACAAAGAGCGGTGTTTATAGGCCAGGTTTCTAAAAGATGTTGTTTTTTATTATAAACAAGAGTCCGAGACTCATCACGAATAGCTAGTTCGACAACACGCAAATAATAGTCTGTAGAAAATCGAGAATCTAACATCATAGGAGAACAAAGCCCTAACGTTTTTCTTGCTTATTCTCTAGAGGAAATATTATTGCATTATTTTTATTCGAGGAAAATAGAGCCCCTAGAGCTGTTAGTCTATGTATCTTGCCTCAAGATTTTCTAGTATGAATTCCAATATGATCTATTTATCTTCCCTTACTTTGTTTGATAGGAAAAGAAAAAGTTGCGTATCATATCGTTAAGTTTTTGCTCATATTCTCTAGGATTACTTAGGTAATCCTCTGCGAAAGAAGGTAGATTAGCTTCAACAATATCTCCTACCACATCATAATTGATGATAGGAATTCCAAGATTCATTTGTTCGGTATCACTCGTCCATAAGTTGAGATATTCGGCCATTAACGTTGTATGAGTGTAACGCAAAGAAGAAAGAATTTGTCTGACTATAACTGTTTCTTCATATCCCTTACTTGCGAGTGCATCGAGACGAGAGGCTAAATCTAAAACAAGTGTGTAATCAGAATCAGCTTGCGCTAATGTTTCTATAGCCTCTTTGCACCTTACTTTTTCATTGTAGGGTAGAGTAGATAGTTTTGTGATTCCTCGAACTGTAGCTAAAGGATCTAGCACCTGCCCTCCATTCATAATATCGTAAAAAGACGACACTATCACTCCAGCTTCTACAGCGCTTGCCATAGGAGCTGTTCCCAATGCTGTTGAGGAATTATATTCTTTATTTCCTAATTTACAGGAGATTTCTTTTTCTGCAGACCATTTACAAGCCATACGCAACATCAAGGCCAACGCCACAGTTACTTCAGGCCCTTCAGGATCCATACCACAGAAATCAATAGAAGACTCTGCTTTTTTTCTGCAGATACTGAAGCACATTTTCTCAAAAGTTTTTAAGAAAAATTGTCTTATGGACGCGCAACATCCCGCTGTAGTTTCTGGGGCAGCTTTAGCTTCCTTGATAGCTTCTTCCGGCAACTCTGTTTCATTAAATAGTGCCACGTAACTTTTAGAAAAAGACTTACCTTTTGAAAAACGAGGTGTTCCTAATCTAGTATACCATAGCCTGTGAACTGCTTGACGAATTCTAGATAGTATACTTCTAAACAATCCCTCTTGAGTCTCTGAATGTACCCTGCCTTGCAAGTCACTATTCATCCCTTCGGAAGCATTAGCTTCGGGGATACCGTGTTGGGGATCCTGTTCGTCTAATATAGAACCTACACGGTCGGAGATACGCTCTTTTAAATCAAGATCATCCCCCTCACCTTCTACTGAAAATTCCTTATCTGTAAATAGGTCTTTCCAAGGAGGTTCTACGCCCCCACCGCCTGAAATTGGTGCTCCCATAGCTAATCCTTACTTAATCCTCTGGCAAACTACAAGCATCACAAGCTAAGATCGAAGTTGTTCTTACATAAGCTTCTGAGCTTAAAAATTTCATTAAATCTAGAGCTCCTGTATTCCAACGCCTCTCTACTTGAACTGAATTAGGATCGTATTTCCCAACATTAGCAAAGGCAAATCCATTCGCTATCGTTCTCATAGTGACTTCTCCCTTACCAGCAAACGAAGACCAAAACCTTATCATACCGTTAGGGCTAGTCTCTCTTAGAAAATTTAAATCACGAGCTAGAGATTGCAAAGGGGCTTGCCAGTCATAACTTTCTTCGGGATCTCCGTATTCATCTATAAGCTGATCAATATAATTAACAAAATCCTCTTTGGGACCTAACTTAGGCCCTTCTAAACCCATACGCACCAATACCGGAAGAAGTACTGATTCTCCATCTTGTCTTTGTTCTTTCTCTCCCAGGTCCCATATAGATCGAGATAACGAAATAGCAGTCTTTAGGGGGAATTCATTAATTCCAGGTCGCAAAACACTCATTTCCTGTTGCGCCTCTAGGCGAGTCTGGCCCAACCTAGATGCTACTGTCTGTAAACACGCAAGTTTATACGCTATCGGCTCGTGTTGTTCGTGATTTGTCCAGCGTTCCCTAATCTGGCTAGATAACTTTGCCAATTGTTCTTGTTTTGTCGCATGGTGTGCTTCTAGCTCAGCTTTTAATTTATCTGCTATTTCAGAAGAAATTTCTACCGAGCTACTACTTGCTCCTGAGTCATTAGAGCCTGAGCTAGAAATAGAAGACGTACTATCCTGACGTTGTAATTTCGGTTTTGTTGGTCCTACTGCTGGAGGTTGAGGAGCTTTACGTTTGAGAGACCGTGTAGTACTACTTCCTGAAGCAGTTTGAGATGTGCTTGATTTAGTGACTGAGGACGCCGGATTAACACCTCTCAGCGATGTTCTTACAGATGAAGAAGTTGGCGGTGGTGGTGGTGGGGTATTTGGACGCTTTGGCCCTGAAGCTTGATCTGGTACCTTTGGAGTATCTACTTTAAGTCCTGGAGTATAACCTTTCTTTTGTAATCTTCTAGCAGCACCCTCTGTTGATCTTGCGCTATCCAAAGAACTATAGCTCTTTTCACTAGACCCAACACTGCCAAAAGATGAGACACTCATTGTATCAGGTTCCCAGCCACTTATATCCATGGATGAGGCGTAAGAAGCTTCAGAAGATTGGTGACTACTAGTTACGGATGGTGTAGGAATAGATTCTCGGGAATTTGCTTTTGAGGAAGAACTACCTAATATACTGGAGAAGAAATTCCTTACAGCAGATGTGATTCTTGATAAGAAGCTAGAGCTTTCATTGGTATTATTTTGGGTAGAAATGTCATGGGATCCTACTACTCCGGATGGACTTTTACCAGCATTTTGAACATCCTCGTGCTGATTATGAGCTCCGGAAATCCATAGATCATTATTATTACGACTGTGACCACTTGGATTAATTCCCATAGCTTTTCTCCATAATAGTTCCACTATTTAATAATTATAATTTTAAAATTAAATTTAATTAATATGCATGCTTTTATTAAAGCATAAACAAAAATCAATACAATTAATTAATAATAAATAGAATTAAGAATTAATTAGAGAATACGCACTAAAACTTTGTAAATGTGCGTCTTAAGACTTTTATCAATGCAAGATAGGTCGGAGATTTAAGTTGAGCTTGAGAATCGCCTAACCCTTACTAATCAATGAGTTAGGGAATAGTTTCACTTTAATGATAAAAGGAAATAATATTCTAATTATATGAGGGAAAATAAAAAGCTATTTTGGTAAAGAATCTCATTTTTACAAATAGTAACAGAAACATTCATCTAGAAATAACTGATGAAGATTTAAGCATAAAGCTGGATTCAGCTTTATGCTATTAAAGAGAAACCTTATTGAAGCGTCTTGAAAACAAGAGCTTGAAAAAGTTTAATCTTGTGATGGAGACAGAACTTCGGTTCCTGGTAAAAAACCTTTCTCTAGGAATTCTAAAGACGCACCACCACCTGTAGATACGTGTGAGACTTGTGCTGCGCATCCGGCCAAAGCAACAACAGCAGCAGCATCCCCACCCCCCACTACTGTAATTGCAGAAGGATGTCGTGCTAAACAATTAGCAATAGCCATGGACCCCTGATCAAAAGGAGGAACTTCATAAACACCAACAGGGCCGTTCCAAAATACGGTTGATGAGGCATCGATTATTTTACAAAATTCTTGAATAGTTTTTGTTCCTATATCCAGACCTTCAAGATCTTTAGGGATCCCTTGATCTATAGAGACTTCACTCCAAGGAACTGCGGGAGCACAGGCTTTGGCAACCTTCACATCTATAGGAAGAACGATACGCACATTACGCTGCTCTGCAATTTTCAGAACACGACGTGCAAGTTCTATGCCAGATTCTTCAACCAAGGAATTCCCTACAGATCTTCCTAATGCTTTTAAAAAAGTAAAACACATTCCGCCTGCTAAAAGTAGGTTATCCACTTTAGAGAGTAGGGCTTCTATAACGCCGATTTTTGAAGATACTTTAGAACCACCCAGAATCGCAGTAAAGGGACGCTTAGGAGAAATTAACAGGTGCTGTCCTAAAAACTCGAGTTCTTTTTCCATAAGAAGACCCGCCGCAGATCGCCCTGGGAAAGCTTGGGGAACCGTGTACACAGAGGCATGTTTTCTGTGTGAAGTTCCAAAAGCATCATTCACATAAAAATCCCCATAGGAAGAAAGTTCTGCAGCAAAAGCAGGATATTCTTCAGGATGTTCTTCCCCTGGATGAAAACGAAGATTCTCTAATAACAACACTCGTCCCGGAGAGATTTGTGCTACTGCCTGACGGGCAACTTCTCCTACACAATCGGGGGCTAACGGCACGTGATGGCCTAGGTAACCTTCTAAAACTTCAACAACAGGCTGGAGAGAATATTTTTCTTCGAAACCATTTCCTTGAGGGCGACCCAGATGACTCATTAAAATTACAGCAGCGCGCTTTTGCAATAGATAATTAATTGTCGGCATCGCACTACGAATGCGGATATCATCAAGAATCTTCCCATCTTTTATAGGAACATTAAAATCTACACGGACTAAAACCTTTTTTTCTTCTGGGGAGAGTTCCCTGACTGTCAATCTATCCATATACCTTAAGAAACTATCTAAGATGATTTCCCTATTTTTACTGGAAGAGCGCTCTTAAAGCAAAGAAAAATAGAATAGAGAGAATCGCTCCTGCTGGAAGAGTGATAAACCATGACATGATAATATCTTTAATAATATTTAAATTAATGGCGTGGATACCCCGAGCTAAGCCTATACCTAAGACAGCTCCGACAACCACATGTGTTGTCGATATGGGTAAACCTATAGCTGAAGCGAAAGCAATAGTAACAGCAGAACTTAAACCCACAGAAAAACCTCTTGAAGGTGTGAGTTCTGTAATCTTACATCCTACAGTTTCAATTACTCGCCATCCCCAAATAGATAACCCTATAATCAATCCCACACCACCAAACGCCATAAGACCTATCAACGTATAGGAAGAATATACTTGAGGATATACCTGTCGTAAAACTCCAGCAACCGGAGCTATGGCATTAGCAACGTCGTTAGATCCGTGAGCAAAAGCCATAAAACATGCGATAATAATTTGTAAGTAAGCAAAGATTCTTTCTACGATAAGATACTTTCTACCATAGTTTCCCCCGCATGTTTTTAAACGACAAAGTAAACTCCCTGATTTAGGCGAAGCAGAAATAAAAGAACAATGTGGCGTATGCACATATTTAAACATAATTGCATAAGCCATACTCCCGACTAAGAACACTAATACCAAAGCCCAAGATAAAGGAATCAACCGGGTGACTACCCCTCCGCAAACAATAATAATCCCTAAAACGACTATGACAAAAGCAGCAAGAAAAGGGGCTATGCGAATCATCGCTCCTACAGGGTCATTCTTATAAAGAATATTCCTACGTATAAAAGAGAAGATCATATACGCGATGCATCCTCCCATTAACGGAGAGATTACCCAGCTAATTAAAATTGCCCCTATAGATCCCCAGTAAATCACTGTTCCTTTACCAAGAACAAGACCAAAACCTATCACCGCTCCAACTATAGAATGGGTTGTAGAGACAGGCCATCCAAAATAAGAGGCTAATTGGAGCCAAACTCCCGTAGCTAACAAGGCTCCTGTCATACCATAAACGTAATCCCCAGAAGCTATTAAAGGATCTGAAACAGAAACAATATGACTTTCTATGGTTCCTGCTACACGATCTCCTAGGAATAATGCTCCTAAAAATTCAAAAATAGCGGCAATGACTACAGCTTGTCGTAGTGTTAATACTCCGGATCCTACACTTGGGCCAACAGCATTGGCAACGTCGTTAGCTCCTATATTCCAAGAGGTGTAGAAACCGCATAAAAGAACAAAAATCAGTAAGGCAAGCATGAAATATTACTTTTCTTCCAGCGTCATGTTAACTCGATGAGCAAGCTTCTCCGCACTATCGGATATGCCCGCTACACGCTTAATTACCTGCAGCCATAAGTAAAACTCTTTTTCAGAAATGGTAAATTCATCGGAAAAGAATATTTGCATGATCTCTCGTTGAATGACATCACACTCGTGTTCTGCTTTCGCCACGCGACTTACTAGGAAACGTGCCTTATCAGCTTTACGTCCTCCGAAAGAACTTTCTAGTAATTTATTGAATTCTTGTATGACCGTCATAGTAAGGTCAAAAGTTTCGACACTTTTATGTAAGAACTGAAAAAAGATCTTCTCAAACTCCGGATAAAAATGTAGCTTTCTAACAGTAAGCAAAATAGCGACATCCTCAGAAACATCAGCTATGCTATCTTGTATAGAAATAATTTCCAGTAACCCTGCCCGAGATATAGGCATAAACAAGCCTACAGGAAGGTGATTCCGCATATCATTTTTTATACAATCTGCTTGATATTCCTTATCAGAAATACTCTTAGCTATTGTTTGTACCTGTTTGTAATCCCCATCACGCAAAGCTGTAAAGATCGGCACCATTTGCTGAACGCAGAATGCTACAACTTCTAAATGTGCCTGCAACGGGGCAAAAGGAGACTGTCCGAACAGACGAGCAAGGGTTTGCATAAGAATACCTTTTTAGTAATAATAACGAGCTTTAATGATCTTGTAAATGACTTATGACTCATCCACCTATCTTACAAGTTAAGGATCTATCGGTAAGTCTGCATAAACGTCGGGAACATTACCCTATTGTTGAGTCATTGTCTTTTGATCTGCATAAAGGGAAGACGTTAGCGATTATTGGAGAATCCGGTTCAGGGAAATCGGTAACAGCTCAAGCTCTTATGCAGTTATTACCCTCCCCACTATTTTCTACATCGGGGGAAATATTATTCCATGGGAAGGACTTATTAAAAGCCCCTCGAGGTATCTTACGTTCTATCTTTGGAACAAAGATTTCTATGATTTTTCAAAATCCTCAATCTTCATTAAACCCTGTTTTTACAATAGAACAACAATTCCAAGAGCTTATCCGCACACACTTACACCTACCTGCTAGAGAGGGGAAAAATAAAATTATTCAAGCTCTTACAGATACAGGATTTCATAATCCCGAACTCTGTTTAAAGCTCTATCCTCATCAGCTATCAGGGGGTATGCTGCAAAGAGTTTCCATTGCTATGGCTTTACTTACCTCTCCAGAAATTCTAATTGCCGATGAGCCAACAACAGCTCTTGATGTTTCTGTTCAATACCAGATCTTACAATTACTCAAAGGCTTACAGGAAAAACTAGGAATGGCCTTGCTTATCATTACCCACAATATGGGCGTCGTTGCCGAAACTGCAGATAACGTACTCGTTCTTTATGCAGGCAGACTGGCTGAGTGTGCTCCAGTAAAGGACATTTTCCACAATCCTTGCCATCCTTATACTCAAGATCTACTCGCTTCTCGTCCTTCATTGCAAAGTGAAACATTTATGACAATTCCTGGGCAGCCTCCCCACTATAGTGCCCTGCCTTCTGGATGCTACTACTACCCTAGATGCTCAAAAGCTTATGGAAAATGTAAAGTAGAATCTCCAGAAGCTCGGCATGTGACAGAAGGACATAAAGTAAGGTGCTGGTTATATGAATGACCCCTTAGTACAAGCTAATCAACTAAAAAAATATTACTATAAACGGACCAGCTGGTTTCGAAAAAAAACAATAGCAACGCGAGCCATTGATAATGTTTCTTTTTCTATACCTTCGGGAAAGATTGTAGGACTAATTGGGGAATCGGGATCAGGGAAAACAACATTAGCCCTAGCCTTGTCTGGGTTGCTATCGTTAACATCCGGTTATTTATCTTTCGACAATACTCCAATTAAGCTCCATTCTAGACATGACTTAAAAAAACTACGCTCTTACGTGCGTATGGTTTTCCAAAATCCCAAAGCCTCTTTAAATCCTAGAAAAACAATTTTTGACAGCTTAGGTCACGCCCTTATCCATCATCGGATCATTACAAAAGAGAAACTCCATTCTGTAATTGGAGAAACTTTAGAACGTGTAGGATTATCAGCTGATTATTTTTATCGTTATCCGCATCAACTCTCAGGAGGTCAGCAACAGCGCGTATCTATAGCCCGAGCATTGCTAGGAACTCCTAAGCTTATCATATGTGATGAGGTAGTTTCTGCTTTAGATCTATCCATGCAAGCACAGATTTTGAATATGCTCTCCAAATTACAAAAAGAACTGCAGATGAGCTACCTGTTTATTTCCCATGATTTAGCTGTTGTACGATCTTTTTGCTCAGAGGTGATCATCATGTATAAAGGAAAAATAGTTGAATCGGGAGCCACAGAAGATATTTTCTTAAACCCTAAACATCCTTATACTCAAATGCTGCTTAATTCGCAGCTACCTGACTTACCAGAAAATCGCAGCGTTGAGCATAAACTAAAATCCTTTCAAAAAAATACATCAGAGAATCCCTCGCCAACAGGATGTGTGTTCTATAATCGCTGTCCTAAACGACAAAAAACCTGCCTTCAAGGACCTATCCCAGAACAAACAGAAGGGAACAAACATACATATCTATGTATTCTTTAAAAGATGGATAAAAAAGACCTGAGGCTCTTTTTATAAAACTACGATTTCTTCAACAGCCATTCTTCTAACTGTTTGAGTTGTTCTTCATCTTGAACATGCAGTGACACACTATAATGAGAACCTTGAGATTTGACTGTTACTTTATACCCCAAAGATTGACTAAGACGTTCTTGCATTTCATGATAGTGTGAAGATGTAGCACGAGCCTTTACTTGCTCTTTAGAAGCGTGTGTTGTTAACACTTCTCCAGACAACAGCTTCTTTGCTTCTTGTTCGGCTTCTCGGACAGCAAGACGTTGTGAGATAATCTTTTCAGCAAGAATTTCTCGCAAATTAGGATCTTCGAGGGTAAGAATGACTTTAGCATGGCCTAAAGTTATCTCCCCAAGATAAAGGCTTTTTTGAATAGACTCAGATAGAGAAAAAAGACGTAGGTAATTTGCTACTGTAGAGCGTTTTTTCCCTACTCTTAAAGCCACCTTATCTTGAGTTAATCCAAAAACATTGATGAGCTTTCTGAAAGCCTCTGCCATTTCCATAGGGCTAAGATTTACACGCTGGATATTTTCTATAAGAGTAGCTTCTGCAGCTATATCATCTGCAACTACTTGCTTGAGAACAACAGGTATCGTAGTGTATCCAGCAAGTTGTAAAGCCCTCCAGCGGCGCTCTCCTGCTATTAATTCATAATATAAAACTCTATCCCCACTACGAATTTCACGAACCACAGGAGGATGAATTAAACCTACCGATTTTAACGATGCAACTAATTCCTGAAGTTCAGATTCGGAAAACACTCGACGAGGTTGAAAAGGGCTTACCCGAATGTTGTCGATAGCCACTTCTATTATTGTATCTTTATTGATAACTCCGCTCACAAATTACCTTCGCTATTTTCCTATTATCTCCGAAACATTTTCAGTCGCATAGAGATGTCATTTATCCCAACTTATTTTAAGTAAAAATAGTATCACAGAAGTTTTTCTATCAAAAGAGCTTGTGGAAGTGAAGTGCTTTTTTTAGTGTTTTCCACTGTTAGAGCATCTTAAATCAAGGAGTTTACGAAAAAAATTTTTCCAGATACACTAAGGACATCAAGCGCTTTACACCTAAAATCATGAAGAATTTACTATCCTTAGTATGGAAAAGGGTTTATTCCTATTCGTTTACCCTTACATTTCTAATTACCCTATCCATATTTCTCACGGGAAAGATCGTTTATAATCTTCAAAAAAATGATCGCGAAAAACATGAAAGTATTCTTCTTCTTACCAAAACCGCAGAATCTGCGGTTTTTCAAGGGTTCATACCTCCTAAAACCTCCCTGCCAATGTTAGAACGTGCTTACCGTATGGGTGGTGACTCTGTAAAACCTTATGCCGGTTTTCTATCTTCATGTTTCTATATCCATAATGAACCTTTACGCGGCGCGTATTATGCAGGGCTTGCCTTCGGTAGTGGATCGCATTTCCGCATGCCTTCACCCGCTCAGGTACTATTAAAAGAAATTGCAGATGCTCAAGCTACTGAAGACTATCAAACAGCTTTAGAAAAATCTTCTCAGCTTCTTCAATTCGCTGCATCTTCTGAAGATTATCCGACGTTACGCTTCCTTACTCTATTAAGAATTATAGAAATCAAAGAAATCTTAAATCAAGACACCTCCGTAGATTTCGAAGAACTCAAAACGCTACCGTTGTTCAAAGAATTTGAACAATTCTATAAAGATGGAGAGTGGACATTAACTAAACGTTTTGGCAAAAAGCACTAACTGCCTATTTATACCAAGGATTCGCATGCTTTCTTCTGTAGACACTCAAGAACTTTCTAATGCTACAACGGAATCGCCGATTGCTACACAAACCACAACAGAACCTTCCCCTCAACATCCCCCGAAAGTGCTCTCTGGATCCTTAGTTATCTATCCCTCTGAGGATAACAAACCGGCATCTTAAGGCAGGCGTATGCTGATTGTTTTAGCTTTCCGCCAAGTTTTCTTTTCTAAACAGCCACACTTATTAGAAAAATTACTCCGGTATTTATTACTTCTTAAACAGTCTTATCCCTTAGTGCTCCCCGGAGAACCAATCAACAAGTTATCCCTTATGATAACTTTTGATTATGCCTCTGTGGATTTCTATGCTCATATCTTCCCTTTCCTACAGACTCATAATATTCCAGCCGTTGTGGGAATTGCTTGGAGATATGTTGCTGAAAATTCTGCTCAAACTCTTCCTCTTTCATATCGTTTAGCCCCTAGCGAAGCCTTGGCTTTCCAAGATGAAGTATTTGCAAAACATCAACCATTTTGCTCACAACAAGAGTTACAGGCACTCGCTGATTCTCCTTTTATACAACTAGCTTCATCAGGATTTGCTATTCGAAATTTACAGAATAAACCGCCCTATCTCGCTACAGAAATCTTCCTATCAAAGTATTCTATAGAAAAAGCCTTGGGGCAAAAACCTCTAGGATTTTTCTACCCTTTTGGCAAATATGATCACGTATGCGAACAAACAGTAAAGAAGTACTATCCTTTTTCTTTTGTTTTAGGTGATATCATAAATATGAAAAACAAGAACCACAGGATTTATCGTCTAGATATGACGCGTTCTGCGTACACATTGCCTAGTCCTATCCATAACCCACACTATGTCAAAAACTGGTTAATAGATAGATGTCAACAAATGCGTTTACGTTGGCACCCTTATTCTAAAGAACACATCGAATTTCAAGGAAGCTCCCCTCAATAAGAACTATACTCGCACTTTATTCAAAATAACACGTAAAGCTGACAAGAAAGTATCAATATCTTCCTTATCATTATATAATCCCAATGACACTCTAAGAACATGACCCAAATTCCATCGGGTCATGGCAGGTTGTGCACATTGATGCCCTGTACGGACGGCTATCCCTTGAAGATCCAATAAACAACCTATATCGAAAGGATGCGCACCTTCAACCTTGAAACTTATCAAAGCGCCGCGAGTTTGATCCACCTCTGGCCCTAATATCTGCATACCCGAAATTGTCATCAATTCTTTGTACAAATAATACGTCAACTCTTCTTCTTTCTGATATACGGAGTCTGGCAAAGATTGTAAGTAATCTATAGCTGCTCCTAATCCTAAAATAGAAGCTATAGGCGGTGTTCCCGCCTCAAATTTTAACGGTGCGGGAAGATATTCTGGACGTTCACTATCATAAATGGAGACCATATCGCCTCCACCTTCTACAGGAGGAAGCTTTTCTAACAACTCCTTCTTACCATACAACACTCCTAAACCTGTAGGCGCATACATTTTATGACCTGAAAAAGCATAGAAATCTACATCCCAATCAACAACATCTACAGAAGCATGAGCTACTCCCTGTGCTCCGTCCACAGCTACATACGCACCATATTTATGAGCGAGACTGGCTATTTCCTTTAGAGGTTGGATACACCCTGTAACGTTATTCACGTGGGCTATGCTTACAAACACAGCCCCTGCTTTGAGCAAGGCCTCTAAGTGTTCTAAATCTATATAACCCGAATTGTCAACAGCAACTTTTTTAACACAAGATCCACGTCTACGGCAGGCTAATTCCCATGACAATACATTTGCATGATGCTCTACTTCAGAAACCAACACCACACCACCCTCAGGAATGAAAGCGTCATTTGCGGATATGGCTAATAGATTCAATGCTGCTGTAGTTCCCCGAGTAAAAATTATCTCTTCATCATATGCAGCTTGTATCCATTCGCGAACTTTCCCACGAACAGCGTTATAATTTGTCGTCGTCACCTTCGAAGAAGTATAAACATTACGATTTACGGTAGCATAGGTACTACTGTAAAAATCTGTAATCGCGTCTATCACTTTCTTAGGTTTATGCGTAGTAGCAGCAGAGTCAAGGTAAATGTAGGACTCCCCCTGAAGCTTTTTATTAGAAAAAATAGGAAAGTCTTCTTTTATCCTAAACACCATCTATAGAATACTCCTTAGTAATTTCTTGAGATTGCATTTGCTCGGACAGTTTAGGGAAAACCTCTGGACATGGTTCTATAGATAAAAATCCTTGAACCAGCTTTTTTTGTGCTTCCTCTCGCGTCATTCCTCGCGATTGCATATAAAATATCTGTTGAGGATCTAATGGTCCTACAGTAGCTCCGTGAGAAGCTTTGACATCATCAGTAAGAATTTCTAATCTTGGAAAGGTTGTTACACAAGCATCATCACTAAGCAACAGAGTATCATGTTTTTGATAAGCATCGGAAAACACCCCATGGGTTGTGATATGAATACCTCCCTCAAAAAGAAAATGACCAGAAGACAATATCGATTTGATATTCTGTCTTGATGTTGTCCTCTCAGCATCATGATACATTAGGTTTCTTACCCAAGTCTTTTTTGGAGATAGGGCAGAAACTAAAGATTCCCCATGAGCGCGATTTCCTATCATTGAAAAGGTATTGTCAAACCATCCATAACCACCCACATGTTCTTGCAGATGTTGATGTATAGAACAAGCTCCTTGCTCCTCGATAGTCGCTATATGCGCCCAACTTACCCTCTCTTCATTAATGTACTTAGGCTGCATCATTAAAGACAGTTCCGCGCCTTCAGATACAAATACCTCCGTCAGACCGTTTACAATAGCAAAACTTTCAGCAACACCGCTTTCTCTCTCAGTATGATGAGATACAAATACACGACAGCTAGAATGCTTCCCTACAATCACAATAATCCTTGGAGAGTAGATCACCTTATCACTTTTAGAAGTCGAAGAACATATATGACGTATACATATAGGCTCATTCACCTGAAATTCTTCGGGAATATAAATAACCACGCCTTCTTCTTGAGCACACACGGAATTAAGAAATGCTAGGGGATGCGTATCCAAGGTGTATTTTTTAATAAACGCGGAAAAGACAGACCGAGCTTCTTTTAATGTCATCGATAATACTCCCTCAGGCAGTTGAGAAAGTGATGACTCATATTTGCCATTAATTAAAATGCATTCACAAGACAAAGAGTTCTTATGGTGTAACCAGTGTTGTTTTGTTGTTTCTGACCCTCCATTAGCAACATGATAGTCCTCAGGAGACTCTGCCAAATTTTTAAACCATGGGTAACTACGAAAAATCGCTTTGAAAGACTCTAATTGAGAGTATTTCTCATAATATGCTTGAGCTGCTTGATGAATAGGAGAGTCCTTAACTATAGGAAAGGTATGCTCTAAAAAACCTAACATATTTACCCCCAAGAAGAGCGTGCCAAGACTTCGTGATAACTCTTTTCTTCTAGCTCTCGCATTAAAGAAACCCCTCCTGAACAGGCTATCTTACCTTCTAAAAGAATATGTACATGGTCAGGCTCGAGAAGACTGCCCAACTTGGGGTTATGCGTAACTATGCAGATGGCACTTTTAGGATGGAGTTCGCGATATTTCTCAATGGTTTTACATATGAATCTTAAAGCATCAACGTCCAACCCTGAATCAGGCTCATCTAATAGTATCATTTCCGGTTCTAAAACAAGCATTTGCCAAATTTCGTTTTTCTTTCTCTCCCCTCCGGAAAACCCTTCGTTGATATTTCGTTGTAAGAAATGCTCAAAGGATGCAAATTCATAAGTCTCCGATACAGAAGACAATAACATATCGAATTCAACCTCTGCCATCTCTTCTTCTTGCCGAGAACGCCTACAAGCATTGTAGGCATCTTTTAGAAAAAGCCTATTATTCACCCCAGGAATTTCTGGAGGTTGTTGGAATCCTATAAACAATCCCATATGAGCTCGCTCTTCAGGAGCTTTTTCTAAAAGATCCTGACCCAATAAGCTTATTTCTCCAGAAATAATAGATAGACTATCATCTCCCGACAGCACTTTCGCGAAGGTAGATTTTCCTGCTCCATTAGGGCCCATAATTATATGTAATTCCCCCGGATGAATATGCAAATTTAAATAATCCAGGATTTTAACATCCTCACAACATACGTGTAAGTTTTGTATATGTAGCATTAACTACCCCACGCTATTTTCCAACTTAACAAACAATAATTTCGAAGCTTCTCGAGCAAACTCTAAAGGTAGCTGGTCGATAATTTCACGGCAAAAACCGTGAACTACTAAACTCACAGCCTCTTCAGTACTCAACCCCCTACTACGCAAATACATTAATTGATCTGCTCGCAATTTCGATGTTGTAGCCTCATGTTCAACAGACGATCGGGAGTTTTCTACAGAAATTTTAGGATCTGTATAAGCTCCACACTCCCGGCCAATTAGCATCGAATCACATTGTGTGTGATTACGACTTCCAACAGCTCCTTCAGAAATAGAAACAAGACTCCTAAAGGTGTTATGCGACTCCTCTGAAGAAATTCCTTTAGAAACTATTGTCGAAGTTGTTTTTTCCCCCACATGAATCATCTTCGTCCCAGTATCAGCTTGCATTTTTCCATTTGTTAAAGCGATAGAGTAAAACTCCCCTACACTTTCTTTCCCCCTCAAAATACAACTAGGATACTTCCAAGTAATTGCCGCTCCAACTTCAACTTGGGACCAAGAGATCTTTGATTTGTAACCCGCACACAACCCGCGCTTCGTTACAAAATTATAAATTCCACCCTTGCCAGTTCTCCTATCTCCAGAAAACCAATTTTGCACGGTAGAATAATGCACGACCGCTCGTTCATGCGCCACTAATTCTACAACAGCTGCATGCAGCTGATTCGAAGAATATGATGGAGCTGTACACCCTTCAAGATAACTCACATAAGAATCATCCTCAGCAATAATCAATGTACGCTCAAACTGACCCGATTCTTTGTCATTAATCCTAAAATACGTAGATATCTCCATGGGACAACGCACGCCCTTTGGAATATATACAAAAGAACCATCACTAAACACTGCAGCATTCAAAGCCGCGAAGTAGTTGTCCCTATAAGAAACAACCGAGCCTAAATATTTTTTTACTAACTCTGGATATTCTCGAATCGCCTCATTCATCGAGCAAAAAATCACACCCGCCTTATCCAAAGCTTCCTTAAATGTTGTTCCTATAGACACTGAATCAAAAACTAAATCTACAGCAACATTTTGAACGTTTAATAAACGCTTTTGCTCATCTAGAGGAATCCCCAATTTCTTAAAAGTTTCTAAAATTTCAGGATCAGCTTCTTCCAAACGCCCTAAAGGATTTTTTTGCTTTGGAGCAGAAAAATAGACTATGCTGTCATAATCTATCGGATGATAATTTAGTCTAGCCCACGCAGGCTCTTGTAGCTTTTTCCAATGTTGATAGGCTTTTAAACGGAAATCTAAAATGAAAGAAGGCTCATTGCGCAGCTGAGAGATTTTTATTATTGTTTCTTCACTCAGACCCCGAGTTAACCCCTCTGACTCTATAGGTGTGACGAAACCATAAGGATAGTCCTCATGATTATGTAAAAAATCTTCTATAGATTGGCTCATAATGCCCAGCCTCTGCGCTCGTAATATTATTGTGTAAAACTTCACAAGGGCTTAGCCAGATTAACAAATTTTCCATATTTTTCGAAGCATTAAAGAAAGCGTGAAGGAAAAAGCGAAGCTTTAACTTTCACGCTTGTTTAGAAAAGAATGTTCACAAAGACCATTCTTTTAGAGATCACACTACGTGCTAAACAAGACTTAAAGCCTTGAAGCACAAAACCATTGTAAGAATTCTTTGTTTTTATCCCAAAAGTTTCTGCTACTCTGTGATTTTTTCTATCTCAACAAGGTCCATCAGAATTAAAAAATATTTACTATAAGGCAGTTGAGTTTTTACGGAAAGACATCCAACTTAGGCTCAATTTGCCCAGAAGACACTGTTTTTTGTAGCAAAGGAGCGAATGTAGAGTCTTTTATAGTTAAAAAGGATAGTTCCTTTTCAGCTTTTTCAAACTGCCCTTCCATATGATAAAGATAGCCAAGAAGATAGTGTGAGCGCTCATGTTCTAGGTTAATACCAAGCGCACGATGGAAAGCATCGGATGCTTGGCGATTCTGCTTAAGATCCATATAGGCAAGTCCAACATAAAAGTGTGCGTCAGCATCTTCTTCATTTAAGAAAAGAGCCTCTTGGAAAGCTTTTAAAGCTAATCGTGTTTTATCTAAAGTGAGATAACATAAACCAAGATTATAATGACCGTCAGACAAATCAGGACGTAACTGCACAACTCTTTCGTAAGCTTCTGTGGCTTTATCCCACTGTTTGTGACACGAGAGTAAATACCCCAATTTTATCCAAGCTTTCCAATACAAAGGATTCTTACTTACCGTAGTCTCTAACAAAGCAATGGCTTCTTGCTCATTGTTCATATCTGTTAAAACAACAGCTTTATTATACAAACTTTGTGGGTTCCAAGGGTCTAACTCTAAGATTTTATCAAAACACTCTATAGCTTCAGTATACTTACCTAAACGATGATATACACCACCTAAGCTAAACCAACATTCTGCATCATCTGGATGTAAAACAATATAGGCACGATATTGCTCTACAGCTTCTTCACAACGATTATCACGATCTAAAGCCACCCCATAGCAATAACGTAAATAGCTATCCCCAGGTTCAGACTCTAATCCCTTTGTGCACCAGGTTAACGCCTCTGCAGTTCTTCCTGATTCTAAAGCAATAATACCCAAATAACAATAGGCTAGTGCTGCTGTAGGATCTAGCTCTAAAGTTTCTTTTAGCCTTTGTTCCGCCTGTTCGTATTCCCCGCTCAAAAAAAAGTTAATTCCTGAACAGAGAAATTCTTTCGCTAGATGTTTCGCAGCTTCTTCCATGAATCTTTCTCCTGGCACACAAGTTCGTTGACCTCGTGTTTTACAGGAGCAAAAAGCGTGCCAATCTTCAGTACATAGCTGAAAAATTTTCTTTTTTTCTTATTTTCTCCCACTTTTCGATCATCTTTACAGCTATGGGAGCCGCATCTCGTCCAAACTCCCCGAGGCGTAAATAGACAATAACAACAATATCCGGATGCATAAGTTCCTCATCTGAAAAACCAACTGCAGCAAACCACACGTGCTTCATTTTCATACTTCCGTATTGCCGATCTAAACCTACACGAACTATCGATTCTGCAGTGCTTGTCTTTCCAATGATGCGAGTTAATAATTCAGGGCTAAATTGATCACGAATACTTCGTGTTGTTCCATAATTTCCCCATATCACGTTATGCATACCTGATTTAAATAACTCCGTTATACACTCAGGCATAAATACATCTCTTTTCTTCATGGGAGGAGTCTGGGAAAACTCTTCACCATCCCATTCCCCTAAAACTAAACTAGGAACGTACAAAGTCCCTCCATTAACTAGGGCTGCCATCATGACAGCAGTTTGTAAAGGAGTCACAATAAGAGTATGCTGCCCTATAGCTGTGGCATACAATCCCGAACGATTGTACGCTACATCTTGTGGAACCGCTCCGGCATACTCTCCAAGCAAGCCTACCCCCGTTTTCTCCCCGAATCCAAATAAAGCAGCCGCATGGCATAAATCTTCAGGATCAGAGAGATACTCTCCCACAAGCAAAGAAAAATAAGGATTGCTGGACATTTCTAAAGCAGAAATAAGATCGATACGCCCACGACCAGAGTAATCATTCTTTGGTAAAATCCCTCCACGATAAAACGAAGGAATAGGCGTGCCATCTTTAAAAAAACCTACATGAGGCTTAGCACTAGTATACCCAAAAGACTTCCTGTCGATAATAACTAGCAATCGAGATAAATAATCCACATCGACATTACCCCGCATCACTTCTTGAGACAGAACAGAATAAGCAGAAACAAGTTTAAAAATAGATCCTAAAGTTGCTGCCTGCCCAAAAGCATGAGACCGCAAATACCCATAACCATAAGTAGGATAAAATGCTGCAGCAAGATCTTGTTCTTTTTGAGGAACATTCCTAGTAAGCATGGGGGCATAGTTGCCATATAGCGGCCTTTGCAACTCTGAAAACTCTCTAAAAGATAAAAACAAACGTAGCAAGTCTATAGAAGAATCTGAGAATTTTTGTTTCAAAAACTCGTAATGTTCATACCAAGGCAATGCCTGATGCGCACCATTTTCTAATTCTCTTTTCCATACAGAAAGAGCTTCATAGTAAGCTTTTTGGTGCTCTATATCTCCTTGTCCAGAAAGTAAATAAGCTAAAAACTTATCAAGATAACAACGACGAAAATCTCTATATTGCGCACGTTGTTCTTCCACCAAGTAATCCACATAAGGTGTGGGGTAACGCTGCTTTCTCTCGTTTTCTTCTTTACGTTTAACCTCTAAAAACTTAGCAAAATAGAGTTTCCGCCATTCTTTAAAATCTACTTCAGTGAAAATATCCTCTACTATCTTAGAAAATGCACTACGCAAAGCTACGTAATGTCCCTGACACTCGAAAAACTCTGATAAAGAAAAAGAAGCCACCGATGCAAGTAGCTCAGGATCAATTTTAGAAGGATCCACAACCATCTGAAAGAGGTCTACAAGTAAAAGTTTGTCGTAATTTGCCGAAAGTTCCGCAAAAAAGGGCTCTAGCTCTTGCTTAATCTCCTCTATTTCTTGTTCATGTGCCTTATGACAACGAGCTATCCATTGTTGCTGCTTTATAGAAATCACTCGCCCTACAGCGATATGCTCCTGCTCAATAGGAAACACTGCATCAAAAATAGAAGAACAAGAACAGTGCCCCTCAGAATAAGAAAATAAATCTAATAACCGTTCCATAGAATGCTGTATCTTAACAGCGTTATCCACAGTGCCATAACGTTTTATAACAGACTTAACCTCTGAGGTATTCGGCAAAATGAAATCTAAAAAATAATCAAAAGTAAGAGAAAGTTCCTCATCATAATACAAACCTGTAAGAGAACTTCTTCTTTCACGTCGCAAAGGCACTTTCCTATCATACACCTCTGCAATATGTTCGGTATTTTCCAACCAACGATATACCGCAGATCTAGCTTCAGAATCCGCATCCCGCATATCGATAAAATCGTTATTATGATACCTCGGAGAAGATGCCATAGCCAATATTTGGCCATTATTGGGATCTAAAGCGATAATCGCACCTCCCTTAATCCAAGGAAATAAAGGAGGTAGAAACTTTTGCTTTTTCAAAGACTGTGCCGAACGAAATTGTTCCGTTTTTTCATGATCTAAAAGCAATGCATCTGCGAATGCTTGTAACTCCGTAGATAAAGTCAGCTGTAACTTTTTGCCAGAAATTGCTTCTATCTCATTAAGACCTTGAATAAAATTGCCACGACGATCTACAAGAACCGTTTTTTTCCCTAATTGTCCTCTTAAACTCCCGTCGCAATAGGCTTCTATACCCACCTTCCCAACTAATGCATTTAAACTATAAGCATTGTTCTCCAAAGAATTTAATAAAGAACGCACTTGATCTATACTTGCTAAACCTTCAGGAAACTTCGGATTCTCACCCTCTTCATACGCTCGAACACATTCCCGCAACTTGCTTAACTCATGTGTCACTCTCTTATATTCTTGAGCACTAATCGGCCCTACATAACCTAAAATGTCTGATGCCGTCTTCCCCATAGGATAATACCGACGCACTGACGGTTCGACGTGTAAGCCCGGCCAATGTTTCATCATCATCTTCAATCTTAAATATGTACGCTCAGAAACATTTGCCTGAACTAAGTAGGGCACAGAACCTAATACAGAAGCTTTCGCATGAATATTATCTTCTATCGTATCTTTATCTAAATGTAACTCTTGAGCAAGAAGTTGTGCCAAACGTGCAATATAGTTTTTCCTAACAGGAATGAGCTCTCTAGTTCCATCTGCACGGGCATGCCATGCTCTAGCAGGCAAATCACGAATAGCACTATAAGCAACACTCACATCATATTGCATTTTATTTTCTGCTAATACTTTGCCGAAACGATCGCAAATAGTTGCACGTTCTATAAGCTCAGGAATCACCCTCTTCTGCGGTTTATAAGCCTCTTCTAACTTTTGATCATGTTGAACGACAGCAAGATGCCACAAACGCACAGATATTATCGCTAAAGCAACAATAATTCCTGACAATAGCCTGTTTGTCTTTTCTGGAACACTAAGGTAGGAACGACGTTTCTTCGGAGATTTCATAAAACAAATAGTAGGGTCTCACCCATTCTCTGGCAAGTGCTTCGACTGGTTAAAAACTGAGTTTTACAAGACTCAAATAAGCAGAAAAATAAACATGAATCTTGAAAACAGAAAATCATTACAAATAAAACATAGAAATGAAAAATACCAAAAACTTTAACGCTTTTTTAAACAATTTCGCTTTATCTTATTTACAAAAATAAAAAATAAGGCGTAATGATTCAAATATAAGAAAGCCTTTTTACACTCTTCTATGAGGGTAATTCCAACTTATTCTAAGTGGCATAAGAAATAAAAATGTGTACAAAAATCTAATAGCTCTCTTATTAGCAAACTATAAGGAGTTATTGCTTGAAATCTATGCCTGAAAACAGTCTTTTTTCTTATCGTCTTTACTATAATAAGAAAAGTTTGTTATGTTTTCGAATAATGAACTGTATGTTCATGCTTAAGGCTGTTTTCACTTGCAAGACACTCCTCAAAGCCATTAATTGCCTACAGGATATCTTGTCTGGCTTTAACTTGGACGTGGTGCCGCCAGAAGAGCAAATTAGAATAGCGAGCACAAAAAGAAAAGATACTAAGCATAATCTTTAGAGGTGAGTATGAAAAAACTCTTGAAATCGGCATTATTGTTTGCCGCTACGGGTTCCGCTCTCTCCTTACAAGCCTTGCCTGTAGGGAACCCAGCTGAACCAAGTTTATTAATCGATGGCACTATGTGGGAAGGTGCTTCTGGCGATCCTTGCGATCCTTGCTCTACTTGGTGTGATGCTATCAGCATCCGCGCAGGATACTACGGAGATTATGTTTTCGATCGTATTTTAAAAGTTGATGTGAATAAAACTTTTACCGGAATGGCAGCAACTCCTACACAACCTACAGGTAACGCAGCCAATACTGATAAGCCCGAAGCAAACGGCAGAGCGAATGTGGCGTACGGGAAGCATATGCAAGATGCAGAGTGGTTTTCAAATGCAGCCTTTCTAGCCTTAAACATTTGGGATCGCTTCGATATTTTCTGCACCTTAGGAGCATCCAATGGATACTTCAAAGCAAGTTCTGCTGCATTCAACTTGGTTGGGTTAATAGGGTTTTCAGCTACAAGCGCAGTTAATACCGATCTTCCAAAGCAACTTCCTAACGTAGCCATTACCCAAGGTGTTGTGGAATTTTATACAGACACATCATTTTCTTGGAGCGTAGGTGCCCGTGGAGCTTTATGGGAATGTGGTTGCGCGACTTTAGGAGCTGAGTTCCAATACGCTCAATCTAATCCTAAGATTGAAATGCTCAACGTAACTTCAAGCCCAGCACAATTTGTGATTCACAAACCAAGAGGCTATAAAGGAACCAGCTCGAATTTTCCTTTACCTATAACGGCTGGTACTGATGGTGCGACAGACACCAAATCAGCTACAATTAAATACCATGAATGGCAAGTAGGCCTCGCACTGTCTTACAGATTGAATATGCTTGTTCCATATATTGGTGTAAACTGGTCAAGAGCAACTTTTGATGCTGATACTATCCGCATTGCTCAACCTAAATTAAAATCAGAGATTCTCAACATTACTACATGGAACCCAAGCCTTATAGGATCAACCACTACTTTGCCCAATAATAGTGGTAAGGATGTTCTATCTGATGTCTTGCAAATTGCTTCGATTCAGATCAACAAAATGAAGTCTAGAAAAGCTTGTGGTGTAGCTGTTGGTGCAACGTTAATCGACGCTGATAAATGGTCCATCACTGGTGAAGCACGCTTAATCAATGAAAGAGCTGCTCACATGAACGCTCAATTCAGATTCTAAGGATTTAGTTTTATACTATCCTAACTTTTTGTCCCGCTATCAGAACCTAGGAGCCTCTGGGTTCTGATTTTTTTTGCCGCATTCTTTTTTAGAAGTTTCAAATCTCTTTTCTAAAATCCATTTGCACAAGCATTAACCCACTATCTAAAATTTTCTAGAAGCTTAAAACCTAGAGATTACAACCTTGCGTAAAAAGCTTTATTAAACTAACATCTCTATCTTTAGCACGCGCCCGTAGCTCAATGGTAGAGCTGTAGCCTTCCAAGCTACCGGTGTCAGTTCGATTCTGATCGGGCGCTTTCTGAACACCACCAAGACTGAAATCTTGACATCGGGTCAAGATGCCATTGTTAACATATTCAAGAAATAGAGGTACAAAGCTTGGAAGAACAACCGCTATGCAATCTTTCAGTTAAAGACTTAATGGAAGCGGGGGCTCATTTTGGGCACCAAACCCGAAGATGGAATCCAAAGATGAAACTTTACATCTTTGAAGAAAAAAACGGTCTTTACATCATCAATCTAGCAAAAACTCTTTATCAATTACGTAAAGCTCTCCCTCAAGTTTGTAAGGTTATTAAAGAAAATAAACCTATTCTCTTTGTGGGAACGAAAAAACAAGCCAAGTGTGTCATTAAAGAAGCTGCTATTGAAGCTGGCGAGTACTTTGTTGCTGAGCGTTGGTTAGGCGGCATGTTAACTAACATGACGACTATTAGGAACTCCATCAAAACATTGGATAAGATCGAAAAAGACCTTACTCAAAATAGTTCTTACCTTACGAAAAAAGAAATCGCCTTACTAGCTAAACGTCATCAAAAATTATTGAAGAACCTTGAAGGTATTCGCTACCTAAAGAAAGCTCCTGGTCTTGTTATCGTTGTTGACCCTAGTTATGAAAAGATTGCTGTTGCAGAAGCTAAAAAGCTCGGTATTCCCGTATTAGCTTTAGTAGACACTAACTGTGATCCAACTCCTATCGATTATGTTATTCCTTGCAATGACGATTCTTTAAAAAGCATTCGCTTAATCATTAGCGCCATTAAAGATAATATCATTGACACCAAGAAAAAACTTGGCATTGAGATTGTCTCTCCGATTAAAACTCTAAACGTACAAGATGGCGAAGATACAGACATCTATGCAACCGATGAGGACAATCGTCAAGAAGATCTATTAGCAAAAAAGTATGACAGTAATGAGGCTAACTAATGAGCAACTTTTCTATGGAAACCCTAAAACTCTTAAGACAGCAGACCGGTGTAGGGTTAACCAAATGTAAGGAAGCTTTAGCCGAGTGCAATGGAAATCTTGAAGAAGCTGTAGTTTACTTACGTAAACTAGGTCTTGCCTCAGCTAGTAAAAAAGAACATAGAGAAACAAGAGAAGGCGTGATCGCAGCAAAAAGCGATTCTTGTGGCACTGCTGTAGTTGAAGTTAACGTAGAAACGGACTTCGTAGCTAATAATGCAGTCTTTCGAACTTTCGTTGATAGTCTTGTTGAAGACGTCTTAAACCATAAAGTAGATAATGTTGATGCATTGCTACAACTTCCTTCATCGCAAGATGCTTCTCTTACAGTAGATGAGTTGCGTGCTGTAACTATGCAAACTGTTGGAGAGAATATCCGCATCAATAGAATTAAGTATTTGCCAAAAACAACTAATGAAAGTGTGGGCATTTACTCTCATGGTAATGGGAAAACCGTTTCTGTCACTATTCTTTCTGGAGTTTCTGATAAAGAAAGCCTCGCGAAAGATATTTCTATGCATATCGTAGCAGCTCAACCTCTGTTTTTAAATAAGGAAAGTGTTCCTGAAGATGCTCTAGCAAGAGAAAAAGAAGTCATTTCTTCTCAAATACAAGGAAAACCCCAAGCTGTTATTGATAAAATAATCAGTGGCAAGTTGGGAACATTCTTCCAAGATGTTTGTCTACTAGAACAAGCTTTCATTAAAAACCCTGATGTAACCATTCAAGGTTTGATTAATGAGGTCAGCAAAGCTAGCGGCAACTCCGTAGAAGTGAAGGAATTCATTTTATGGAAAATAGGAGCTTAATAAGCGAGAGGAAATATGTCTAAGCGAATAACACGAGTCTTATTTAAGATATCTGGAGAATCTCTCTCAACAGACAGCGGGAATCGAATTGATGAAGTTCGTTTATCCAGGTTAGTAGCGGAATTACGTGCTGTACGCAATTGTGATATTGAAACAGCTCTTGTTATAGGCGGAGGCAACATCCTTAGAGGACTTGCTCAACAAAAAGAGCTACAAATTAATCGAGTGTCTGCCGACCAAATGGGGATGTTAGCTACTTTAATCAACGGTATGGCTGTAGCAGATGCTTTAAAAGCTGATGATATTCCTTGTTTATTAACTTCTACACTGTCGTGCCCTCAACTAGCAGACCTATACACTCCTCAAAAGTCTGAAGAAGCTTTAAGCCAAGGTAAAATTGTAATTTGCACAACGGGAGCAGGATCTCCTTACCTAACAACTGATACAGGGGCAGCTTTGCGCGCTTGTGAGTTAAAAGCTGACATTCTGCTCAAAGCCACTATGCATGTTGATGGTGTATATGATAAAGATCCTCGGTCATTTAGCGATGCTGTAAAATACGATCGGATTAGCTTTAAAGATTTCCTATCTCAAGGATTAGGCGTTATGGACGCTTCTGCTGTATCTTTATGCATGGATTCTAATATTCCTATTCGTGTCTTTAGCTTTGTTAAACACTCTCTAGAGCAAGCTATTTTTGATGAGAATGTTGGAACATTAATTTGTGAGGAAGCTACACATGTCCATTCTAGCTGATACTGAAAAAAAAATGGTGGCTGCTTTAGAATTTTTCACTAAAGAAGTCCGTTCATTTAGGACAGGGAAAGCTAATCCCGCTTTAGTAGAAACAGTTACTGTAGATGTATACGGCACTACGATGAGGCTATCTGATTTAGCCTCTATTTCTGTAGCTGATACACGCCAATTAGTAATTTCTCCCTACGATGCTAATAACGTCTCTGCAATATCTAAAGGTATTATTGCTGCGAATTTAAATTTGCAGCCTGATGTAGAAGGCTCCATAGTACGTATTAAGATTCCTGAGCCTACTGCAGAATACCGAAATGAGGTTATTAAGCAGTTACGTCGTAAATCCGAAGAAGCGAAAGTAGCTATTCGCAATATCCGTAGGGAATCTAACGACAAGTTAAAAAAAGACTCTGATTTAACAGAAGACGCTGTTAAAGGAATGGAGAAAAAAATCCAGGAATTAACAGATAAGTTTTGTAAGCAGATCGACGAAATGTCCAAGCAAAAAGAAGCCGACCTTTCATCGATTTGATAAGCTTTACTTTTTATGAGTAGTCTTTATCTACTTCTCTTTCTTTGGTTTTTCATATAAAACTAGGAGAGGAAAAGATTGCTCTAAAGGAGTAGAACTAGTAATATTGTAGTTGTCTTGGCCCCATCGTCTAGCCTGGCCCAGGACATCGGATTTTCATTCCGGTAACAGGGGTTCGAATCCCCTTGGGGTCAAAATGTAAAATAACCAAGTAAACTTCGGGCCTTTAGCTCAGCGGTTAGAGCACCTCACTTTTAATGAGGGGGTCGAAGGTTCAAATCCTTCAAGGCCCAGTTGATTATTCCTAGTTCTTTTATATTTCTTAAAAAAACCTTTTTCTCCTTTGTCTCTTTTTTGTTATTGGTATCGGGTGTATTAGTATTTGGCTTTAATGGTTGATCTTCATGGCAACTTCTAAACCCCACCTGTGTTACCATTGTCAAAAGCCGGCAACAATTTGTTATACTGAGGTAGATAAGGATAAGGTCTTACGTTCTTATGTATGCGATTCTTGTCCGTGTCCTAGTCATTACTATAGTCGTGACAACATTGTATTAGGTTCTTCTGGGGCTTCTGTAACTTTAGAATGTGGCAATTGTAAAACCGCATGGAAACCGGCTGCTGATGAAAATCAGCTATTTGGTTGTCACTTATGTTATACAAACTTTAAAACACAACTTATAGCCAAGCTCATGCATACTAAAGCTATTTGTTCATCGGCAACTGCGGACAATAGTCGAGGTGGTTTGCATATTGGTCGTTCCCCAGGAGAAGCGGCGAGTATGAACCCCCTCCTTAAATTAATAGCGTTAAATGAGGCTCTTCAAGATACGCTAGCTCGTGAAGATTATGAGCAAGCTGCTGTAATACGAGACCAGATTAATCATTTAAAAAATCAGAATTCGCATGATTCTTCCCAATGACTTACTTCTTAATTTTGCTAGTAAGAAAGACGCTCCTCCTACAAATAAAACCTGGCCTATAACGACGTTCTCACTATCTAGGAATCTTTCCATAGCAAAGTTTCTTCCCTGCTTATCTAGGGAGAAAAAACAAGAAATTTTAGAGGTTATAGCTTCAAATTTTAACCATATTGAAGGTTTCGATGAGTTTCTAGTTTTACCTCTTAAAGATGCACCTTCCTGGCAAAAAGAGTTTCTTATTGAGCATTTTTTATTTCCCCATGATCTTACAGGCAACCCTGAAGGCGAAGCTCTTATTGTAAACCGCTCTGGAAATATTCTAGCAGCTATAAATTTCCGCGATCACTTAATTCTCCATGCTATAGATTTTACATCAGAACCCGAAAAAGCTTTAGATCAGCTTGTGCGGTTAGACAGTTATCTGAATGAAAAGTTAGCATTTGCTTTTTCCCCTGATTTTGGTTTTCTAACTACAAATCCTCGAGAATGTGGCACAGGATTAAAAAGTCAGAGTTTCTTACATGCTCCAGCATTGGTTTATTCTCGCGAATTGCCTGAGATTATTGACGAGGATACAGAGGTTGCTTGTTCTGGCATTTTACCAGGAACTCCGGAATATATTGGTAATATTGTAGTTTTATCGAATAAATGTTCTTTAGGGCTTACTGAAGAACAAATCTTATCATCGCTCAGAATCTGGTCTTCGAAAGTTGCTGCTGCCGAAGCTTCCGCAAAAAAGAAGTATGCTGAGCAAAATCCTGGAGAATTAAAAAATCATATTCTACGTGCTCTAGGATTGCTTACACACTCCTATCATTTAGATCTTCAAGAAACGTTAGATGCGTTGAGTTGGATCCAATTAGGGATTAGCTTAGGATGGATTCAAGGCTCCGATAACAGTTCCATTTGGAATCCTGTGTTCTGGCAGGCACGTCGTGGGCACTTAGCGCTTACAAAACAACCTGAAGATAATAAGAATTTACAAAAAGAAGTTATCTCACAGTTACGTGCAGATGTGTTAAAGAAACTTGCCGAAGGCTTATCTGCTAATGGATTTTAATACCCTCCTATAACCGCAATACGCAGCAAGGAGGGCAGCAAAACTTTTTCCCCTAAAGCCTAAAAATTAAAAGCACAGACTTTGCCTTTTAAAATTAATATAAAAAAGCTTTGAGGAGGTTCTTCCTTTAAACACCTCGCCTCTTAGGACATGTCAGCCTGTCCTTCCCCTATGTACGTGTTTTTGAAATGAATAAAGAAAATAAGGATTCCTCAGTGCACTTCATAAATAAAAGCTTTCTTTAAAGGGAAAGATTAAGAAATAGCCGTAAAATAAAGAGGGTGTGAATTTGATTCACATTATGAAATAGACCCGATCTTTATAAGTTCTTACTTCTTATACTTTTCCTTTAAGGAACAAAACAAGAGGTAAGCATTTGTTTTATTTTTATAAATACTTTTTACTATGTTTGCCCAAAGCCGGGATCGAACCGACGACCTACGCGTTACGAATGCGTTGCTCTACCAACTGAGCTATTTAGGCAAAAAACAAGGAAAATCAGTATAGAATTGGGGAACAAAAAAGCCAAGAAAACAACAATCATACGGCCGACGATGCCTTCTTGGCTTTCCCCCTGAAATACAACAGAGTGAGAAGCTATTCCATGGCGCAGAATATCATCTTACTTTTTCTATATAACATTTATTGGGCTTCTATTTCTAGCATTTTAAAATCACTTTCTACTTGCAGTGCAGGGGGGTGTTGACATTCAGGAGCATGTCGTGGCGCGACCTGCATCGAGCCTTCATCAGCTTCCCAATTGTATCTATAACCTTCTTTGTTGGTTAATTTTGTTCCCTCTTCAAAACTACTAATAACCTTAGGCTTAATGAACATCATTATGTTGCGTTTTTGCCTTTGATCTATTGTTCTGCTGAACAAACCTCGGATCAAAGGTATGGAGTTTAAAAGAGGTACTCCAGTAACAATTTTCGTAGTTTTATCTCTGATATGGCCACTCATGACTAAGAAACAACCGTCAGGGACTTGCAAACGTGTGGCAGCGTATGTTTTATCTGTTACCGGTGTAAGAGTTCCTTGAGCAGAGTGTAGCTCGGAAATGGTTTGTTCTATTTGTAAGGTAACAACGTTATTTGGTGCTATTGTTGAAGCAACAACAAGATTCACACCGATATCTTCATATTCGATATTTTGTGTAACTGTTCCTGTTTCTTGAATAATGGTACTGGTTGTTTGGAAAGGTATAGTCTGTCCAACAAAGAAAGATGCTTGTTGCGTATCCTGAGCCATAATTCTTGGGTTGAGAACTATAACAGTATCGCCATCTTGATCTAAGGCACTGAGAAGTCCCCCTAGGGTTAGAAAAGATTTTCCCTTATGGCTCAGCACGTTTCCTATGATCCCCAAACCAAATGCTGAAGATGCATACATCATATCGCTAATACCTGCTAGCTGACCAGGGGTAGGTAAAGGGATATCTCCTGGAGAAGGCTTTGCAGGAGGCACTGTAGATTTTGCAGGATTAGTAAGACCGGTATTGCTTAACAATCCTGAAGCATAAGCAACTTTCCCTTGTTCATCACCGAGAGCTACCCATTGAACTCCGAAATCCCAAGACTTTTCTAAACTTGTCTCTAAGATCAAAACTTCAATGTATACTTGCTTTGGAGGTAGATCCAAGCCATTTAGTAAGCTGACTACTTTATCTACGTTTGTTTGATTTCCAATAACAACGATAGAATTATTCACATCCAACCATTGAATACTATTCAATGTGTTGATGAAATCTTCATCCATAGCTGTTGTGACATAGAGATTATAACCGATGTCTTGAATTGCTTGAGCAATAGCTGCGCCATTTTGATACTTCAGCTTATACATGAAAAAGCGCAAGCTTTTAGGATTAGCAGCTCCTGATGTTCCGAGGGCAGCTGCAGGACTAGTTACATCATCTAATGTATGCGCCATTTCTGGAACATCTAATGATTTGAGCAGTTGTATTGCCTTGTTTGTTAAACGCGGGGAGGAAACTACAAAAATCTTATTTGTGCCTGGCTGTATGAAAATTTGAAAAGCTTCATCCTCTGCCATGGCGCCAAGAACATCTTGGCAATAGCTGACTAATGAAGCAGGATTTGCATAGCGGACTTCATACTCAGACATATCTACGGATGTACCGGGACTATCTAGAGCTGCTAGTAATTCTCCTACTTTCTCTACATTGCCAGCAATATCAGACACGATTACATGACGTGTTGCTTCTGAAGCGCTTACTATAGCATCATGGGAGAGCAAAGGCTGAATAATATTTACAGCTGATGTAGGATGTACACTATATAAACGGAATACACGAGTAACTACAACAGCTTCACAATTATCTTTTGCAGAACCATCAGTGACTACCGTGGACAACTTAGAAAGACGTGGGTTGCGATAAATAAGGACGTTATTTCCTTGTTCTACAACTTTCAAGTCATGCATTTTCAAAACTTGCAAAAGAATTGTAGAGAGATCGTCTACAGATGTAGGATCATGAGAAACAATCGTTACATTGAAATTTAGATCATTACTATCGAAAACAAAATTGGTTCCAGAAATCTTACTAACAAACTGTAATAGCTCAAGAACAGAAATGTCTTCAAAATTTACAGTATAACCATTGTCTTTTAGGTCTTCACAAGTAATTTGTTTCCCTTTTAATAGCGCAGGGGCTTCCTCTTCCTTTTTTGTTGAATCGGACTGTATGGCTATTTTATCAATAGAGGGTTGTTTATCTGGCGATTTCGTTTTTAATGAGTGCGGGGATCCAGAATTATGATCAACTTTAAAGCCTTCTTCCTGGGCACTCTTTTTTTCGCTTTCTTCCACCAGTTTTTTAACACTGAAGTTTATTGCATTTACAGCGCGTTTAGCGTAAGCACGCTTATCTTCCCAAATACGCTCTTCTTCGCTTTTCCTTTCAATAACTTCAGTTTTTTCTTCTTGTTTAGGAAGGAACCTAGGGATCTTTTTTGCCGCAGTTTGCGTGTAGTGATTATCCTGAAGGCGTTTTTTTACTTCAGGCTTAGCAAATGGTGAACCTTCAGAAAATCCTGGAGAAAACGTCTGTGTAGATTTTTTAAAATGCCGTGGTTGATTTGATGGGAAGTTTTTAACTACGGCCTGCTTATCAGATTTTTTTGCCGATGTTTTATTTACTATATTTTTAGGACAGGCAGCAATTTGGCTTTTCTCGTCAGTTTGGGAGTTTTTAACTCGAGATCTTGGTTCGTCGGTTGGGGGTTTTTGAGAATTCACACCAAGCAAAACCAGGTCAAAGAAAAACAGAATAGAAAGTACTCCAATTTTTCCTTTTTTCTTATTTATGACCTCTAAGATCTTTCTTCCAATGTTCGACGTCACTATTTTCACCGGATTCTTTTTAAGCTGATAAGTGTTGAGGGACAAAGATTTCCGTCATGATTTTCTAATATCCCGAACTGTACGCTCTCTATTGGGCAGAATATAGCTGTTTGTCCTCTATCTTTCAACTCTGTGAATAAAGGACTGTTTAAAGATGACATGGAATCGTCTGCCTGTAAGGTATGTAATACTGCTCCATCACCTATTTCCCATGCAACCTTGGTTTCCTGAATTTGTAAAGAACTAATTTTCCCTAAACCTAAGGATGAAGTAGTAAAATTCTGAGGAACCTTTCCTTGTTTTTTTAACCAGAAACTAGTTTTCCCACAAGCAATCCAAGAAAGTTCCTTTTTTTCTTTGGGAATAGTTACGCAAACTAAAGAAATTCCCGTTGTATCTATAGGAACATTGATCCGCATTAGCTCATTATGCATTTTTCGCATCGTAGTTCTAATGCTATCTTCATGACCCCATTGACTTACGAAGGTTTTTATAATAGTTAATACTAAAGTTGCATTTCCTGAAAGACTATAACAAAACCACAACCGGAAAGTATCCCGACTCATATAAGCTTCATAGTATACATGAGGATGTGTTGGGTATCCTTGCTCGTATATAGAAGCTGATATGAAGTCAGGGACAACAATTTCTGCAGGAGATAACCAAAATCTCTGCTGATACAGCTGCTCATTAACCTGTGCTGTATAATCTTTATTACGATAATCTTTCTGAAGATCTTGGCTGTACCGATATCGATGTAAATGACTAATGAATTCTTTCATAGATCCGTAACGATCTTTAGGAGAAGGTTGCAAGGCCTTCGCTAAAATCTTACTCACTCTATCCGGAATCAATGATAAAATGACCTTACCTAGGGCTAGGTTTCCCAAGATCAATTCATAAGCAATTAAACCTAAAGAGTAGATTTCTGATTTTTCAGAAACTTTATCTCCTTGACGTTGTTCAGGGCTCATATATGAAGGCGTTCCTAAACAAGCAGGATTAGAAGCATGTTCTGTAGAAGAACAAACAGCAAGTCCAAAATCTATGAGTTTGATTTTCCCTTGAGAATTAATAAGGATATTTTCGGGTTTAATATCCCTATGGAGTATACCACGGCTATGCAGATATTCTATAGCTTGGCCAATATGTAAAACTATATCAATAGCCCTGGATAAAGGAATCAGCTGGGTGAGGATATAATGTCTAAGAGACACTCCCTGTATATATTCCATGGCTATATATAGACCTTCTCTACACTGTCCATATTGATATAACTTAACAATATTGGGATGTGAGACTTGTTCAATAATTCGTGCTTCTTTTAAAAAGTTATGAACTCTGTGAGTATCAGCAACTAAAGGCGGTTCAAGCACTTTAATAGCTGTAGATTGTAGAGTTTCAGAATGCAAACCCTGGTACACCGCGGTTCCTTCTTTCTTACTCAGGATTTTCTTGATGTGGTAAGCACCTATTGCCTGATTCGGAGGAAGTATTTCGGATTGACAATCCATAAGAGACAATTATACGTTTAGACTTCTAGGACTCGAATTCCTAAAACATCTCCTAAAGATATTATTTCCCCTCTTCCAACTTTTGCGCCGTTGAGGATTAAATCCACGCCTCGAGAGGGATGGATCCCATTGAGATTTAGAATGCTACCTTGAGAGAGCTTTAAAAACTCTTCAACAGTTAATGAGTATCGAGAAGCTTCTGCTACTAACTTATAGTTGCCGGGCAAAGGTGCTGCAGGCAAAGCTTCCGGAGTTTCTTCCGTAGGTGCTTCTTGTTGCAAACTTGGATAGCTAGTGATTTTAAATTCTCCAGATGTTTGATCAATAAAACGACCACCAAAGAACTGATGTCCTTGGACACTAAGCAAGCCTCCGCTTTCTTCTGTATCAGGATCATACAAACAACTATCTAACAAGATAAAGCTCCCATGCTCAACTTGTTGCCATTCTTCCTGAGTTAATTGGCAATAGCCAATTTCTACAGACATAGTTAAAGGTGTAGGATTTAACTGATGAATATCAAAATTTTGATTCGAAGCTGAAAGGAAATCCTTACAGCTGTTACATGTTGCTTCTGGGAAAAGTAAACGAAAACCCATAGTTTTTCCGTCTAATCCGCAATTGACATCTACAGCCTGATACGAGCCTTGTAAGTCTTTAGTAGAAAACCGAGCATCGCCGACGACTCTAACAGATAAAGAAGGTATCCAAGCGAGCTCCTGGAGCAACTTACACAGCTCTGCAGAAAAATAGTAATGAAAACCTAAAAGCTTATCTTTCTCATAAAAGTAGGAAGCTAAGCTAGAATCATTAAACACGGCAACCATGAAAGACTGAAGATCAGCTTCAGAGGTAACAAAGAAAAACGTCCCTGATGTCAAGGGTTGGGCTAAGAAAGACTGTACTAAAAAGTGTGTTCCAAAATCTTGAACAGCTTGAGCAGCAGTTAGGGAACCTCGAGGTTGAATAGTAAGACTCGTATCTTCTAGACGGAATTTTTCTTTCAACCTATTTTGGCAAAGTTCTTTAGGAAACGGAGGAAGAGAAACCACTTCTTCCGTTTTCACTAGAGAACTTAGAAAATCGTGTCTAGATTTTAACCAACTCGCGCTAGGTTCCGCTGCTACTGTCATGAGAAATCACCTTTATAAACGTGCTTCTTCAACTTTATATTGGTTTTGTTCCTGATCCTGTTGCTGCTGATCTTTTCCTTCTTGATCCTTCTCTTTATCTCTTTGATGTATTGTCGCAGCAATCATATGTAAAGGTGTCTGCACTTCTTCGATAGTTGGCAATTGTACAATACTTGTTCCAACTGTTAATTCTGTCAAATTCAAACGAAGATTTTTTAATGCTTCTACCAAACCAGCAAGCTGAGAAGGACTATTCGCTATCAGATTCACTGCATCTGCCAGCTGAACATCATTTATAAAATTGGAAAATTTTACAGAAAGATCCGTCCCAGACTGTACTAAAGTTAAATTAGCGCCAGCAAAAACTTCAGGGACATTACCTTCAGCATCTAAAACTAATTCTACTAACTGCTGACCGTTCACATCAGCAACCATCATAGATTCTACAGTACTAGCAATCACATCTTGGACCCACTGCAAATCTGCACTAGCAACTGCCACTGTAGTGCTTTCCACAACAACCTCACTGGACACAGAAGGAGCAACATCTACGAATGCCATTCCTGCTGTAGGGTTATCATAAGCCATGAAACTTTGCCCCTCTTCTTTCTCTTCTTCTTTAGAAGATACTGTGGAGGTTTTCTCTTCTGCATGCTTATCATCAGCACCACGAGCTTCTTGACGAGAACCTTTGTTAACAGTTTTGTCCTGACGATCGCATTTCGATTGTTGGCGGCCTTCCAAAGAAAAGACTTTAACATCACGGTTATCTTTAGGCTCTGGGCCTACTTCTTGTTGTATTGAATGGCGATCTGTCTTGCAATTGTACAAAGACTCAGATGTTTTATTTAATTCCATGAACTAGATTCCCCCGATTCACGTTGTTTTTTGTTGCGCAGCTGATGAAGTAGCTGTCCCATTTCATCTTGCTCTTTTTCAATTTCTCGCGCTTCTTCTTTTAGAGCTTCTTTCATCCACTCTTCTTTATGTAAACGCGTCTTTTCTTCTTCTTTTCGCCGTTTGGCTAAATTAACTTCTGCTTTTTCCAGCTCTTTAGATGCCGCTAAAACGCTTTCTTTTTGCTTATTAACTTTTTCTTCTTCTTCAGCAAGCTGTACAGCAACAACTTTAATATAAGCTTTTCTTTGTAAAACTGCATCACTCGTTGTGCCTTCATCTAACAACTCTCTGAGTTGCTGAATTTTTTGCATATAGTGATTTTTTACTTTATCACGAGCAGCTTCGATTTCTCGCAATTTTTCTTGTTCTATTTCTAAAAGCCGTCGCTTTTCCTTAACGACTTTTTCTGCTCTATCAACACGATCTTTTTTAATCGCTAGAACAGGTTCTAACGGGTATTTAGGCACGGCATTTTACCCTTAATATCTTATCGGAAAATAGCCCGAAGTTGTTGCGAGGCTTCCTCGTAATTCGTTTTTTCATGAATATCTTGCTTTAAGAATCTGTTCAATTTATCGATGTGATCTATAGCAAAATCTACTTCACGATCGGACCCTCGGCGGTATTCTCCAATACGTATGAGCATTTCGTTTGCCTTATACTTTGCTAGCACCTCTCGGGCTTTTCCTATGATGCGTCTTTGTTCCTCAGGAACAATTGCTGTCAGCAGTCGGCTTATTGATGCTAAAACATCAATAGCGGGATAGTGATATGCCTGAGCTAAAGCATTAGACAAGACAATGTGACCATCAAGAATCGATTTAACTTCATCAGCGACAGGTTCATTCATATCATCCCCGGCAACAAGTACAGTGTAAAATGCTGTAATTGTTCCTTTATCAGAAGCTCCGGAACGTTCTAATAACCTAGGTAAAGTTGAAAATACAGAAGGTGTGTATCCTGCTCGAGCTGGAGGCTCACCGGCAGCCAAACCTACTTCCCTTAGAGCTCGGGCAAATCGGGTTACAGAATCCATCATCAAAACTACGGTTTTGCCCTGATCACGAAAATACTCTGCTATAGCAGTCCCTACATAAGCAGCATTTAACCGCAACTGTGATGATTGATCTGAAGTAGAGACAACGATCACCGATCGTTTCATTCCTTCTTCTCCAAGATCCCCCTCGATAAATTCACGAACCTCTCGGCCCCGCTCTCCTATGAGAGCAATCACATTGACATCCGCTTCTTCAGCGTTTCTAGCGATCATTCCCAAGAGAGACGATTTACCAACCCCAGCCCCAGCAAAAATTCCTATACGCTGACCTCTGGCGACTGTGAGCATACCGTCGATACACCGCACACCTGTGGATAAAATTGTCCTTAACTTTTCTCTATGCAATGGATCTGGAGGGGCACGAAAAATAGGATAGGTTTCGTTAACATCAACTAAAGGTCCTTTGGTTTCGGAGTCGATAGGCTCTCCCAAACCATTTAATACACGACCTAAAAGACCGTTACCTGCACGAATATGCAAAGGTAGACCTGTTGGAATAACCTCTGAAGAAGGGCTGACTCCAGTAAGTTCTCCTAATGGCGATAAGAAAGCAAAATTTTGTGTGAAGCCGACAACTTCAGTAACGAGCGGCTCCATACCATGACGTTTAACTAAGCATACCTCCCCAACGCGTACATTGGGAACGACTGCTTTAATTAACATACCGACGACTTCAGTTATACGACCGACAACGGTAGTCAAGTGCACGTCGTTCAATTGCGACATGAGGATATCGAAATCTGTCGTCAATTCGTCCATGTTAACCTAATTGTGTGGTCATTATCGTCTTTATACTACTTACCGTAGTTCCCACGATACTAGCAAAGAGTTCTGCTCTTTGCGTTGCTCTTTGAACAGCATACTGTACTTTTAAAAAATCTGCTAAATTTTCCCTTTCTCCATTCCTATCTGAGAAGTATAGAAGGGCTCTATTTAACACTTCTTCTCCAGAAGACACCCAATTGACCATCTTACGGGCAATGGACTCGTGTTCCTCTTCTGTTTTGTTTTGTAAGTTTTGTTGAGTATGCTCAGCTATATCATTCAGATCCTCATTGATTAAATCAATGATCACACTAACAGCTTCAAAATGTTCTTGTGATAGTTTATTCTGATCTTGTTGTAGGGTCGATTGTGCATCCCATAAACGCTCTTTTAAATTGTTTATTTGCTCTTTCAGCTCTTCCGAATCCAATGCCTCTTCTAATTCAGGATCGATAATGTTAGAATTTCTGTCTTGCATCATCGCCATAGGGTTAGGCTTTACATCCTCTATATTTTTATTCAAGGAGTCTGCTGCCATCCCTAAAGAAAATGCAGGAACTTCCTTATTTAACTCACTTGCTAAAGGAGTTCCTAATGGCTTCTGTATGGAAGCTGTTTCTTTCTCAGAGTCTAACTTTGGGAAAAGCTGCAAAGGATCTATCATAAGACAATAACCAGGCGTTTTTTTATATTTAGGACGGAATAAGGTTAACTTAAAGGTCCTCCGCTTTTAGCTACTAAGTTATCATGCCAGTCTAAAACAGATTGTGCTAGAATTCTTGTTGATTCTACTTCACAATTTTCCAACACTTGATCTGCTAACTTTAAGCAATTTTCCAAGCTTTCACGACGCACTTCGAAAGAGCTTCCTTGATGCAATACAATCATCATATGTGTTAGAGAAAGGAAAGACTTAATGCTCCAATTATCTACCTCTTTTTGTGCTAAAGCGTTTAATCGTTCTTCTGCAGCAAAAATTTCCATTTTATGTAGGTCTATCAATGCTAATCCTAATTCATAACCATAATGGTCAGGATTTAAAACTTGTAGAGATTGAAAAAGCTTTTTTGCACTTTCTTCGTCGCCTTGTTTAATGGCCAACATACCAGCTTCAAACAATAACGCAAAATCGGCTTTAAATAATTCCAAATCTGCCATGATCCTTCTCTTAATTTATTAACTTCCTTTAACAGCTCTTGCCATAGTGATCATCTCTGTGTTCACTGCTGTCAAGATATTGGATACAGCTTCCATATACTGCGATAAAATTTGCATACGGAATTGCAAATTAAACATAGTACCTAAGTCGACTGTACCTTGCGTTGAGGTCTCTAATTCCGTTAGATATTGTTGCACACCTTGGACGTACTTACATACGCCATTAAGCATGTCATTAAAGTTAAAAGCTGAGCAACTGCTACCACTACTCATAAATTCTCCACTTATCTAGTCTGTTAAACCATTTTGCGGTTGATCCGCCCGAGAACTTTCTGAAGGGCTAGATATCCTGCTAATAATATTTGTTGCTTCTCAAAAGAGGCTTTATCAGAACCTTCTCGAAGAGCAACATGCAATTTTTGCACTTTATCCTGTACATTAGCTTTGATCTCCTGAGCTTTGCTCAGATCCTGCATATCTTTCTCTAAATCAAATAGCTGATGAGAAGATCTATCTTCTTTAGCAGCTGTATTTTCCATATTAAACATAGTATTTCTTCCTAAATGCAATAGAATTAACAAGCCTTAACATTAGCTATTTATTGTACTCGATTTTATATTTCAACCCTTCCTTCTCTAAAAAGATACAGTGTGGTTGTATGCTTATGACCGTCATTCCATCGATAACATCACCACGGGTCAAAATCCTACCATTGACTACAACATTAATACTCACGTCACCATATTTTGAATATCCGGTTACGCGATAACGGCTAGGATACCGTAAATTTAAATCTATAATCCCTTCTTCAACAGGCAACAAAACCACAAAATTTTTCACCAAACGTACGCCGGGAAGCGTGGAGATCTCCTGAACAACAGAACGGAACTTGTCTCCATCCTCATGATTTACATAACCAGTAAGAACCACTTCACCATTAACAAAAGCGACTTGAATATTTGCAAAGCCTGCTTGCAAAAGTTGACCTGCGATCGCCTTCAACATTTGCGATTCTATAATTACCTTATTCTCAAGCAAAGAAAGATAGTTAAAATGTACATTAAGATAATCAGCGAGACAGACAGCCTGTTCTTCTGTTTTTAGATATCCCGTTATAACAAATTCTCCAGGTTCTGGAGAGTGCATGCTTACACCCTTGAACTCTGGTTTTTTAGACAACAATATATTGATTTCTTGCCAAACAGCTTCATCATCAATAACGTTGTCATCTATGGATTTGATGAAAGACAAAGCATCCATTTTATAGAGAAGCTCACTTTTATCAATACTATTTTTTACATGTCCTATCAAAAAGAGCTGGCCATTGTTTTTATTAAATGTGTAGCGGACCGTTGGGAAAGCATTAACCACGCGTTCTATATCTTCTTGATAATCTATATTTTCTATAGGAATGACTTCTTTCGTATGAAATAGAGATGCTGTGCCTATGCCGAACAGTATAGCAAGCCCTCCTATGAATAGTGTAAGAATAAACGAACCTGTAGGCAATGTAGCGCGCTTACGTTTTTCTTCTTCTTCTTGAGCTGCTTGCTGAGCAATTTCTTCAGCATCTTGAGGACGACCGAATAATCCGTAATCTTCCGGAGCAAATGATGCTATAATAGTATCAGCAGGGGCTAAATGGTCTATGAGTAAAAATAAAGTGGTTCCTAAAGCAATAACTTGATTGGCACTTAATGTGGAGCTATTCTCTATTTTCTTTCCTTCGATAATCACGCCATTTTTACTACCTAGATCTTCTAGCATGATAGAACCATCGTTGCTTACGATGATCTTTGCATGACGATGGGATACGCTAAGGTCATTAAAGACAATGTCTGCAGAGGCAGGATCACTTCCTAGAATATAAGATTTCCCAGTGTCTAAATGGAATTCCGCACCGATATTAGCTCCGGCTAAGACTTTTAATAAAAAGCGTGAAGGTTGAGAAAGGTCTACAGAAACATTTTTTTGCGCAATCTCATCTATTTCTGCAGGAAAAATACCCTGATCAAATCTAAAGAGATCTTGTACATTAAATGGAGACAAGACTTCAGCTTTTTCAGTTTTCTTGCCTTCCTGCTCCTCTTCTTCTTCGGACTGCTCTTCAGTTTCTTCTTCTGTGTCTGTTTTTTCTTTAGGAGCTTCTTGATCGTTATGGGATTGTTCTACATCCTGAACGTCTTCAGGTTTAGTTTCTTGAGGGCTTACTTCTTCGCCTTGGGAAATTCCCTCTTTTTCTTCTGACTGTTCTGCAGAAGTAGGAGTTTCTTTGACAGGCTCACCTTCTTTGGGCCGGTCACCTTTTGTAGATTGATCCTGTGTGGCAGGATCTGAATCTGGCAACGGCGGCTGATTTTGATTAGGCAAAGCTCCGTTTTCTTCCATAGTAGCATGCTGGGTTTCAGTATTTTTTACATCCGGCAATGAGGATGTTTTCTTTTTTGATCCGGTCTTTGGCAGCGTATCCATATCTAGTTTTTGGCCGGAAGTTTCCTTCTCTGACTTTGCAGAAGCTAGGAAAGCTTCAGCGAGTTCTTTATCGGTAGGAGAAGTATCGGAAGAATCTTGCTGTTCTGAAGAAGGTTGTTTTGCTTCATCCTTTGCAGGCTGACTTTTCTTCTTCGTTTTCTTTTTAGTATCGGCAGGCTCAGGAGAGACATTAGTCGTATTTTCTGAAGAAAAATCGAAATCGTAAACAACATCGTCAGGATCAAACTCATGCGTGAAAAAAGAATATTGATTACTTCCGAATGTTATGACATCCGCGTCATTTATCGGTGTTGCCTCTGTGATTTCTTTTCCATTTACAGTAACAGGACAGGACGTATCTAGATTTGTAATAAAGTAGTGGTCATCTTCTTTTGTGATAACGACCTGAGTATTTGCAAGCTTAGGATCCTCTAACTGAATATCGCTAGACGCTGCGTCCTTCCCTATCGACCAGCTTGTTCCTTGTTCAAAAACCAGAACAAATCCTGACAAAGGGCCTTTATCAATAATTAACCGTGCACTCATGCTTTTCTACCCCTGTTGCCTATTGTCCTTGTTGTGCTTTGTTTAGTCCCAAATCTTCTAGCCAGGTTTCAGAAAAATTCATGAAACTCTCTACGTAGCGCGCAAAGTCTTCATATGAAACTTCTTCGGGAATTCTACGTGTCATGACAATATGGCCTTCGGAATCCAATCCTAAAGCGCTACCTCCTGTTTCTCTACCAAACAAGTTCGCTACCATCATTTGCAAGTACGCTTTATTGGTATCCGAAGAAGGAGGTAATTCCCCTAAGAAAGCATTAAGTACAATTTCATTATCTGCATTTTGTAATACACGTATCTTGACGAGATCGCTTATAGGCAAGACATAGGCTCCATCCGCATCGAATTCGAGGGTTGACGTTATACCAATATACGTGGCAAAATTTTTTATCAATTTTTCCAACATGCACGCTCTTCCTAATACAGGAACGGCTGTCTCTTCTTCAAAAATTTAGACAACCTCTTTTCTAGACTTGGCTTTTTCAGCCTTTAAATCGAGTTATGCCAATACAAACTTTAAAAATAAAAACGATTTCTTGTTTTTATAAACAATCTCATGTTCGTTTTCTTGTTCATCTTTTTCACTATAAAGAACAAAAGACCTAAGAAAAATCGGGATGATTTTTATTACAATTGTTATCAACTACAATCTGCCAGTACTAGACCACACTTGCATACAAATTCATCGGAGTTAACGATGAAAGCCTAGAGTATTTTCGATAGCTGTATATGTCAAGAGATGAATTAGACGCTAAAGAATCAACAGCTTAGGACGAGAAGCTCGAACCTGACTCGAAGGTATATGTGAGCTCTTTTTTTCATAAACTTCCCATTGTTTTCTTGCTGCTAGAGCTAAAAATGGTTTTTCTTTATTTGTACATTGCTTACTAATTTGAAGTTTTTTCTGCACACGCTCGCTAATAAAATCCATATCCAAACATATGATATCTTTCGGACTTTCCGCCAAAGTAAAGGTACGCGGAACATTGAAATCAAAAATCACACGGCTGGGGATGCTTGCCAAACTTTCTAAAGATAACCCTGAAAAATCTTTAGCTGATTCCGATGATCCGAAGAAAATGACATCATAGGGTTCCCTAAAAGAAAGTTGACTACGAGCCACTGTGTCGTATGGTATGGAAATATTTTTTCGAGAGCAAAAAACTAGATTTCGGTAACCTTTCGCACTCAACCCCTTTGCGATCTTCCGATTAATATCGGAGTAACCGATAAATAAAAGTTTGTCTTTTGTTGATTTACCATGCAAGTCTAGAGTTTCTTCAACGACAGACTCAATCGTTACAACAGGATGAGACAAAGACACTTGGGAACGAAAATCCTTTCCTTCTTTTAAAGCCTTCTGAAATAAAAAATGTAGAGCAAAGGGTAATTCTCGATCTGTTTTTGCTTTTATATACGCTCGTTTCACTTGGCCTTGTATTTCGGTCTCTCCAGAAATTAAGCTATCCATGCCACTAGTCACGGTAAATAAGTGAGTGAAACACGCGAGTCCTTGATAACAATAAGGACGTGTTCCTAAAGAAGAAATCCGCGACAACAATTTTGATTGCACATGACGATTACTTTTAGAAAAATAGTAAATTTCCGCTCTATGACATGTTAGCAATAAAACGAAAGATCCATCACCACCGAAAAAACGCTGAGAAAAAAAAGAATTAGCTTCAAAATCCTTTAAGACATTAATTACTGCTTCCCTTTCTTTTAAAGCAGCCTCTCGATAGCTAATTCCAACAACTCCTAGGACCATAAGCACGTTGCAATAAGTTTTCCGCTTATCCTCTAAACATAAGAAAAATAATAGAGAATGGAGAACGAAAGTAATCTAGATGTATAGCCCAAGACAAAATTAGATGCTATCTATTTATCCACTCTCCCTCAGCATTTACTAGATAGATTAGAAAAATAAATAAACTTTGCATTAGTCTAAATGCAAGACGCAGAATATAGAGTTTCGTGCCCTCTATTGTGTTATTTTTGATCGATTAACAAATACAGCATTTCAGAAAATATAGTCTATCATCAAGACACTATCTTATTTAATGATTAAATTATAAAAATCACTCGAAAATATTAAAAATATAAACTTTAATCTAAAAATTATGTCTATCTTGATTGAGAAAAAGAAATGTCGTAATCTGGCAAATCCTCTGAGAGAAGGGCTTAGATCTCTGTGAGTTTAATAGCACGCAATGCCAGGGTTGAGAAATACTCGTAGCGCTGTTATGGCCAGCTATGACGTTTGAATACAAACATCACACAGAAGAATTCTAACACAACTCTTTTCCTCTAGAATATAGCAAGAAGAATAGAAAAATATGGCAACATATACTGAATCTAGTGTGGTTTCTCTAGCCTCCTTAGAACACATCCGCCTACGAGCTGGCATGTATATAGGAAGATTAGGAGACGGTTCTCAAATTGAAGATGGTATTTATACCTTATTTAAAGAGGTGGTAGATAACGCAATTGATGAATTCATCATGGGTTATGGGAAAACTATTTCCATTTTTAGTGATGACGCTACCATAACTGTACGTGATTCTGGACGAGGGATTCCCTTAGGGAAAATGATCGAATGTGTTTCGAAAATCAACACGGGGGCAAAGTATACGCAAGATGTTTTTCATTTTTCTGTAGGATTAAATGGTGTTGGGTTAAAAGCGGTAAATGCACTTTCAGAGAAATTTACCGTACGTTCTGTACGGAAGAAAAAATACCACTATGCTACCTTTTACAAGGGAATTTTGCAAGATTCGCGACAGGGATCTACAAAAGACCCTGATGGAACAGAAATCACCTTTTCTCCAGACCCAACGATTTTCACAAATTTTTCTTTCAATGATGAGTTCCTAAGAAAAAAAATTCGTCGTTACACCTACTTGCACCCTGGCCTTGAGATAATTTGTAATAACGAAGTTTTCATCTCACAACAAGGTCTTCTTGACCTATTTAAAGAAGAAATTCTAGAACAAACACTCTACCCCCCTATTGCTTTTCACAATTCTGAGTTGTCCTTTTTATTTTCACATTTAGACACACACACAGAGAGGTATTTTTCTTTTGTTAACGGTCAAGAAACTATAGATGGGGGGTCTCATTTAGCAGCTTTTAAAGAGGCCGTTGTTAAAGGCATCAATGAGTACTTTGGAAAGAATTTCACAAGCAATGATATCCGTGAAGGGATTGTAGGCTGTATTGCTATAAAAATTGCTTCGCCAATTTTTGAATCACAAACAAAAAACAAACTTGGAAATACACAAATTCGCTCAGGAATAATCAAAGAAGTCAAAAGTGCGATTATTCAAGAGCTTAAACAAAACAAATCTCGCTCAGATCTTCTTCTAGATAAGATTAAGCTAAATGAAAAAACGCGAAAAAATATCCAATTCATAAAGCAAGATCTTAAAGACAAGCAGAAGAAACTTCATTATAAAATTCCGAAACTTCGTGATTGTAAGTTCCACTATAATGAGCGTTCTCTTTATGGTGAGGCATCATCTATTTTTGTGACAGAAGGAGAGTCCGCTTCTGCATCTATTTTATCCTCAAGAAATCCGCTAACACAAGCTGTATTTTCTCTTCGAGGGAAACCTATGAACGTTTTTTCTTTAGAAGAAGAAAAAATGTACAAAAACGACGAGTTATTTTACCTAGCAACGGCATTAGGTATTACAAAAAATAGCACGCAACACTTGCGTTATAACAAAATCATCCTTGCCACCGACGCTGATGTAGATGGCATGCACATCCGGAATTTATTAATTACATTCTTTTTAAAAACTTTCTTGTCCGTTGTTGAAAACCAGCACCTGTTTATTTTAGAGACGCCTCTATTTAAAGTGCGTTATAAGGATACGACACTATATTGCTACTCAGATCAGGAAAAGACTCAGGCAATACAGAAATTAGGGAAAAAAGAAGCTCATTTAGAAGTCACGCGATTTAAAGGGTTAGGAGAAATCTCTCCTAGAGAATTTAAAACCTTTATTGGTGAGGACATGCGCCTGACCCCCGTAACAATTAGTTCATTAGAATCTTTAGAGTCCCTTTTACAATTTTACATGGGGAAAAACACTAAAGAACGGAAACAATTTATTATGAATAACCTGATTACCAACTTATAACTTATGCATGATGTTTCAGAGCTTTTTAAAACACATTTTATGCATTACGCATCTTATGTGATTTTAGAAAGAGCCATTCCTCATATCCTTGATGGCCTTAAACCCGTCCAACGACGCTTACTTTGGACATTGTTTTGTATGGACGACGGCAAAATGCACAAAGTTGCCAATATTGCCGGTAGAACTATGGCACTACATCCCCATGGGGATGCTCCAATTGTCGAAGCTCTTGTTGTGCTAGCAAATAAAGGTTACCTTATCGATATGCAAGGAAACTTCGGGAATCCTCTAACAGGTGACCCTCATGCAGCAGCGAGATATATCGAAGCACGTCTTAGCCCTCTAGCTAAAGAAATCTTGTTCAATACTGATTTGATGTCTTTTCATGATTCTTATGACGGAAGAGATAGGGAGCCTGATATCCTTCCTGCTAAACTTCCCTTACTTTTGTTACATGGTGTTGAAGGGATTGCTGTAGGGATGACTACAAAAATCTTCCCGCATAATTTTTGTGAGCTTATAGAAGCACAAATTGCTATTTTAAATAATCGTGCTTTTACCTTGCTGCCTGATTTCTATTCTGGAGGTGTTATGGATGCCTCAGAATATCAAGATGGCTTAGGCTCAATAACAATGCGCGCTTCTATTCAAACTGTTGATCAAAAAACCCTAATTATAAAAGAAATTTGCCCATCAACCACAACAGAAACCCTAATCCGCTCTATAGAAAACGCAGCTAAACGCGGTGTGATCAAAATTGATTCAATTCAAGATTTCTCAACAGACCAACCCCACATAGAAATAAAACTTCCTAAAGGAGTCTATGCTAAGGATATTATCGAATCTTTATTTCAACATACGGAATGTCAAGTCGTTTTAACCTCGAGACCCACAGCTATTTATAATAATAAACCTGTTGAGACTTCCGTCTCTGAAATTTTAAAACTCCATACAGAAGTCCTGGAAGGCTATCTCCAAAAAGAACTGCAGATACTCCATGATGGGTTAGCTCAAGAACATTACTATAAATCTCTGGAATATATTTTCATTAAACACCGTCTGTACGATACGGTCAGGGAAAACCTCTCTAAGTTAAAAAATAAGGTGTCTCAAGAAGATCTACATGAAGCCGTTTTGACTGCTTTAGAACCTTTTCTCTCTAACTTACCTGAAATTCCAAGTAAACAAGCAACAGGACAACTTGCTTCCTTAGCAATTAAGAAAATTCTCTGCTTTAATGAAAATAGCTATACCAAAGATCTCGCAACAATAGAGAAAAAACGAGCTGCTGTAAAAAAAGATCTCAGCAACATGAAAAAGTTCACTATCAAATATCTCAAAGGCCTTTTAGCAAAATATGGCGAACTCGGGAAAAGAAAGACTCAAGTTTTATCTTTTTCTAAACAAAAGAAATCCATTCTTAAACAACAAACTTTACTGTAATCAAAAACAATAAATTGCTATTTTTTGAAACTTTTTATTTTATGGTTATAGAAAATAAGTTCTCTCCTTAGTAAAATACATAATTAAGCTAGCCACCAAGGTCTATAGGATTATGGAACCACGTTACATCAACATCAAAAAGGCTGAGACTCAGGAAATTGCACCAGTAAAAGAGACGCCGACTCCTGAATATCTATCACCCACTAATACGACCTTCGAAGGTCCTGTACGCACCTTGGATCAGCTAAAATTAGCTCTTATTCAGAAAATGGGAGAAGAAAAAGGGAAAGAGATGTATGACCAGTTCATTCAATCTATTCTGATTTCTTCGTTTGGCAACATCCATAAAGAAATGGATCGTGCGCAAAAAGCCTCTAAAAAAATGCGTTCTGTTTATAAAGAGTAGTATGGGAATCTCCTACTTTTTAGCCCTGCCCTTAAGCGAAAAAGACCTCTCATATTTTCTAAACTCTGCGCAACGTTGGGCTCCATTTTTAAACCAGGATCTCTATCTTTCTCTCATTTCTTACAATGCTACTGCCTATCTAGCTAAAGAAATCTCTTCTTTCCCCTGTACTCTTGAACAATGGCAGAAAGCTGTGAATCACGTATCCAGCCTTCTTACCCATACATTCTTATGTTCATCCGTTGATTCCCTTGTTTTCCTGGCCTGTCCACAATTTAAACAAATTGAACTCACAGCTCCCGCCAACTAAAATTTAAATTTAAAAAGTAATTGAACTACAATCTTCTTGTTTCGCCATTAATCTCGATACAAAAATACCTGAAAACAACAACAGCCCAATTAAGTATTTTTTTAAGATGTATTTACAAGGATCTATTTTCGCTTTTCCCTAGAACCATAAGCTTTTTTATTTTAAAATGTTTTAATAAAAACCGCTCATTGCAATGAAATCAAATAACCCACTTCTTTTTATTGTTAATGAAACCAATCGAGATCGGTTAGATAAGTTTTTAGTTTCGCAAAACCCAAAATATTCTCGAGCTTTTTATCAACAGCACATTTTAGATAAACGGGTTACAATTAATGAGCAAATACAGACAAAAGTTTCCACACAATTGGCTCCTGGAGATACTGTCTCTATTACCATTGAAGAAAAAGAAGAACCTTCAGAACTATTACCCGAAGCCATCCCCCTAGAGAAAATCTATGAAGATGAAATGATTCTCGTTATAAATAAACCTAGGGACATGGTAGTACATCCAGCTCCTGGACACACTAGAGGCACGGTTGTTCATGCTCTACTTCATGAAATCGGAGAGCGTCTCAAACAAGAGTTCCCCGAAGAGCCCTGGAGACCAGGAATCATCCATAGATTAGACAAAGATACTTCAGGCTTACTCATCACTGCAAAAACCCGCCAAGCAAAAATGATTTATAGTGAATTATTTGCAACAAAACAGTTAAAAAAGAGCTATTTGGCGATTTGTGTGGGGAAACCATCAGCCTCTATAATTCATACAAAATTAGCCAGACATCATACTAAACGCAAAGAAATGGCTGTTTCCTCAATAGGGAAAGAAGCTGTTACTCGTTGCGAGGTACTCGCTTACAATGGGAAATTAAGTTTAGTTCTCCTGCATCCAGAAACAGGACGCACTCATCAACTTAGAGTTCATATGAAACATCTATCCACCCCAATTTTAGGCGACCCAGTTTATGGATTAGCTTCTGCCAACTCATGTTATGGTCTTGACAAACAACAATTACACGCCTATAGCGTGAATTTTACCCACCCCCAGACGCATAAACATTTAAACCTAACAACAGAACTGCCCCGAGATATGAAGATCTTGATAATAAAAGAGTTTCATAATAGTAAAACTGTTATTAACAAACAATTATTTGAATCAACCATAAAATAAATTTGATAATTAATTAAGTTTGATTATTTTAACAGACCAATTAAAATTAAATTAATTCGAGTTCGATTTTTTACTGTTCTCCAGCAGATAACGCGAATTTAGTTATAGGATTACTTTATGAAAGACTTTTTAAGTTACATTATCAAAAACCTTGTGGATCGCCCTGAGGAAGTACACATTAAAGAAGTGCAAGGGACTCACACCATTATTTACGAATTAACCGTTGCGAAACCTGATATTGGTAAAATTATCGGAAAAGAGGGCCGCACCATCAAAGCTATTCGTACTCTCTTGGTATCTGTAGCTAGTAGAAATAATGTAAAAGTTAGCTTAGAAATTATGGAAGATAAATAGTTTTAGAGTTTTCTCCCCTTAGATAGATTTTCTATAATATTTTTATACTTTCTAGATGTATACTGCTTCCGCCTGCGGAGACTCCGCAGGCAAAAAAGTGAGACTTTTCTTCTACTTGACAGCTTCTAACTTTAGGAAGTTCGGACCGAGCAGGATTCGAACCTGCGACCATTCGCTTAGAAGGCGAATGCTCTATCCACTGAGCTATCGGTCCAGATCTATTGAGAAACGCAAAACCTTGGCCAAAGACACTGACCTCAGCCTAGGTAAAGGGACAATTCAAGCTATAGTATAAATCTATATCTAAAAAAGTCAATTTAAGACTCGGCCCTTCTATTCCCTTGTGTTCCTCGAAGAGCTTTCTGTCCTTAAAATCGTGAGTAGACTTGTTTAAAATAAACCTCTATAGTGGCTTTTTAACCGAAAGAAAAAGAGCGCGTACGATGTTCTCAGATAAGATGATCCTGATAGCTGGACCTTGTGTAATAGAGGAAGAAGAAACTACGTTAGAAATCGCCTCAAAAATCCAAGAAATAGTAGCTCCCTATACCGATCACATACACTGGATTTTCAAAAGTAGCTACGACAAAGCAAATCGTTCTTCTATAAATTCTTATCGTGGTCCCGGATTAAAAGAGGGGTTGAGAATCTTATCCAAAGTTAAACAAACTTTTGGCATAGAAATCCTTACTGATGTGCACTCACCAGAAGAAGCACGTGCAGCAGCAGAGGTTTGTGATATTCTTCAAATCCCTGCATTTCTATGCCGCCAAACAGATCTTCTCGTTGCTGCTGCTAAAACAAATGCTATTATTAACATTAAAAAAGGGCAATTTCTCTCTCCCTGGGATATGCAAGGCCCTGTAGACAAAGTCCTTTCTACCGGAAATTCCAAGATTATTTTAACCGAACGAGGCTGCTCTTTTGGTTACAATAATCTTGTTTCAGATATGCGTTCTATTGCTGTTCTCTCAAGGATGGGCTTCCCCGTAGTTTTTGATGGGACTCATTCTGTACAGCTTCCTGGAGGGTTAAAAACCCATAGCGGTGGGCAAACAGAGTTTATACCGACATTAACACGAGCTGCACTAGCTGCAGGAGCGCATGGTTTATTCATAGAGACACATACTAACCCTTCTATAGCAAAAAGTGATGCGGCTTCTATGTTATCCTTAAAATCTTTTGAAGTTCTCCTTCCGATATGGAGTCAGCTGTATAAATGTGTGCGTTCATTTGAGATGGCTTCAGTATGACCAAATTTTTGTTCTATGGCTTGTTCTGCTCGTTAGGGATATTCGGCATTGCCTGCACAACAATAATTGCTATAATCAAAGTAGATAGCATTTGCGATGTCTCTTGCATGAATAAACATTTTGAAAAGGCTCCTCCTTTTCTAAAGATAAAAAAACTGGGGATACACAAACAGATAACTTCTCCTGAGCGGCAGTTTTTTAACTGCCACGTAGATAAATCTTGTATGGAATTGCATTTCTCTGATGCAAATTATGCCTGTAAAGAAGCTCTGTCTAAACTTTCAGGGCATATCCATACGCAAGATTTAGATAAACTTATGACATTTCAGGGCAACGGCGGTCTGTTAAATTACCAAGACTGCTCTTTAAATATTTATGATTGTCGCTTTCATGTAGATCCTATCCATCCTGATCCCAATGCTCCTGAAGAACGCGCTGTAGGAGGCATGAAAACTTTGTCCCTATCTTTATTGAGAAAATGAGTTTGTTATGCCGATACTTTCCGTCTGTAATTTAGTAAAAAAGTATAACAAAAAGCCAGTCACTAATGACGTCTCTTTTGAAGTAAATGCTGGGGAAGTGGTTGGTCTACTAGGTCCTAATGGCGCAGGAAAAACAACTGCATTTTATCTTACTGTAGGTTTAATCCGTCCCGATTCTGGGAAGATCATATTCAAAAATACGGATGTGACTAAAAGGACTATGGACTATCGAGCAAGATTAGGGATTGGTTATCTAGCTCAAGAGCCCACGGTATTTAAGGAGCTGACAGTAAAAGAAAACTTAATTTGCATTCTAGAAATTATCTATAAAGCAAGAAAACAACAATCCCATCTTCTAGATATATTGATAGATGATCTGCAACTAGCCTCGTGCATTAACAAAAAAGCCGGAACACTATCTGGGGGAGAACGACGGAGATTAGAAATCGCCTGCGTATTAGCTTTAAATCCTAGTGTTCTTTTACTTGACGAGCCATTTGCAAACGTCGATCCTCTCGTTATTCAAAATGTAAAATACCTAATCAAAATTCTTTCTAGTCGAGGTATTGGCATTCTTATTACAGACCATAACGCTAAAGAATTACTTTCCATAGCTGATCGGTGCTATCTAATTATTGACGGAAAGATCTTCTTCGAAGGTTCTTCCTCACAAATGATAGCCAACCCTATGGTAAAGCAACACTACCTTGGAGATTCATTCTCTTATTAATCTAATAAATCATCATCTGTAAGCACTTCTTTTGCTATAGCTTTGATAGTAGTTAATCCTTCAGGGAATCCTATATCACACAACAGCGTGTTGACATATTCTAGCTCTGTACGTAGCTGATCATTAATGAATTCTAAACGAGCTAATTCTTGTTGAATATGTGGCGTGGCCATAACTCCCCTCCTTCTATTTCTTGCTTTCACAAGAAAATAAGGAGCGAAAATCATGCCAAACACCGGTTGTCTATAAGAAAAATCTTATAATTTTAAACAAGCCTCTAGCCCATTAAACTTCTTGCTAAACTCAGATACATCTGATTTAACACCTGTAAAGACGTTGCTACAACAGTCCACTCTTGCTGCATAGACGTTAGGTGCATCTGTAAATCTAGCTGGTAGTTTTGTCCCATGTCTGCATAAGATTGCTGGTCTGATTGTATAGTAGCTTGTAGTGGGAACATTCCCCCACTGATGGCATTGCCCGATAACCCGGATACTAACGCATCTTCTAAAATCTCCAGTCGTGCTTGCCACTGTTCTTCTCCACCTGTAACTTGAAAAGTTCCTGCAACACTACCTTCGCTTACACTTAAAGGCGCTAGATAGTTTTGCAATAACACTAAAGATCCTGATATGGCATTTAAATTATCTCTATAGTTATTTAAAGAATCGATTATGCGTGTACGTTGCTCGTTGGAAATTTTGGGATCTTCGGTAACTTTTTTTACCTGTTCTTCCAGTACTGTCTCTGCATCTTGCGTACTTTTAAGATAGGCGGCTGCCTTTTGTCGTTCCGTTTCTAATTTATTTCTAGCGCTATCCGCAGTTCCAGGAAATACGTCTTTACCTTTCTCTCCTACAGCAGGCTGCTGACCTACATAACTTGCAAAATTGAAATACGTAGCAGCATTAACATATTCCGAAATAGCATCGATCATGGCGTTTCCAACAGATGATCCAAGGTTACTATAGTAAAGCTGATCGTAAATACCATTTAAAAAATCGACTTCTTTGGGCATATAGCGATCAATTAACACCGAAGCTACCGCTGACGGTAATGCCATAGCTTGCAGCTCATTAGATTGAGCATATAATTGATCCTTATATAGCTCTGCCTTTAGAGCTTGATAATTCTTGAGTTGACCCTGCGACTCCTCTACCTTAGATTGAAGTTGTGCTATTTGTACTCCAGCCAATCCTTTAAATTGGAAATAAGCTCGAGCCGTATTTTCTGCATTCTTGTTTGCGGTACTTGTTATTTGAGGTAAAAATCCTATACTCCCACGATTTAAAAGAAGCGGATTAATAGTTACTTTAGAGCTGCCTTGTTGTTGTGAATAAATCGTATAACTTTCTTCTACACCATTAACAGTATTACCCGGTTTAAACTGCCCTTGTGCATCAACAATGCTCCCCATTGTTTCCTTAATAGAAGCGGTTATACCAAGCTTAGAACCATCCATTTCTTTTGCTGCTTCTTTTATTACATTACCAACGTCAACCATCGATGCAGTTGTATTAGTAGCCAATACGGTTGAAGCCACAAAATACGCCCATATAGCACCTATATACTTAGGAGCTTTGAACTCTGATAGTTTGTTAAAAGCATCATTTACTAATTTTTGTTGTGCATCTGTTAAATCATTAAACCTAGAATTAATTGCACGGACAGTTTGCAATGCTCCAGCAATGGCAGCACTACTAATCTCCGTAGTTACTTGTCCTAAGTTGATAGGAGCAAATACCCCCATTAAGGAGGTTACTAAACTAGATATCTGATCAAAAATAGCCTCTTGGTGACTGTTTACGAAAATGGTTGCCTCAACAACAACATCAAAAGAATCTACAGCAGCTACTTGATCTTTATATAAATAGGAGATCTGCGCACATAAATCGATTTTATCGTTTCTCGATAAAGCAGATACATTAATTGTGTCTGCTAATTGGTCTCCTATTAGATCGATGCGATCAAATTTTTCTTGATCATAGGTTTGTACTGACGTTTGCAGACTTTCTAATTCTTTTTGTATTTCTAAGAAAATGCTGTACTCTTCTTCTGTTAACTTCCCTTTAACTACATTAAGAACATCTTTTAATCCCTCAATACGACCATCTGCAAAAATTTGAGCTAATTGATCTGCATTGCCATATTGTGTTGAGAGATCGTTTATAAAACCTGTCTTCTGACCACCTGTAAAAAGAGTAGATGTTTGAACTGTATCGAAAATCTGCTTCGGTAAGCTATATAGTGATTCAAAATCAGCGTTTGTTAAATTTGTACCAAGGTTAACCAAACGATTAACCTCTGTTTGGATTTTCAAAAGAGCTGCTTTATCTAATTCTGTTTGGGATTGTTCCTCTAATGTTCTTTCAACCTTTTCAATTGAAGATGTCACAGCCCCATCTCTTGGAATTAGGGTTGACTTACCAGCAAGTGCAGTTGCAGTTCCCACAATCTTATTAACTACATTTTGGACTTTTTTTAATAAGTTCTGGGCCCACTGTTGTTTAGTAGCATTATAGAAAGGATCTTCTGTGGATAAGTTACCACTTTCTACTTCAGTAGAAGTAGTAGCCACCACCGCAATCGACGCATGTAAATCTGACAAGGGTGTACGATGAACAGCTGGAGCTCTACTCTCCTTGTTGATCACGCGGTCTTCTATTTCAAACTTATGCAGTTTGTCTATTAACTGCCTGTACTTTTCATCAGCTTTCTGATCTAAAATACAGATCAATCTCTGGACTACATAACGCTCAAACTCAGTCTTTTCGTAATGAAAAATACTTTCCAATAACTGGTAGCGTTTTTGTATTGACTCTGAACAAGGTATTATTGGCAGTTTTTTATAATTTGCTGAAATAGAGTAACTATTGATGATATCCATACGGAGAATAGTCTTGTTAACTTTTATTTTTAATAAAATTAACATGAAAACTATTTTTATAATTAATCAAAAATAAATAGTTTTTCTTAAAAACAAAAACAACAAGACTATAAGAAAAATAAAAAAATTGAATCAAAAAGCAGAATAGAAAAAAAGTTTTTAAAATAAGAAAATAAAAGAAAAATTATACAAATAATTTCTATGTCTTCTTTTTATATACAAAACAGACCTAAAACAGTTTCAGGTGATGGTTTATTTAATATTAAATTGAACCATAAGTTTTCTAATTTTAATCCTAAAGCTCAGCCAGCTATAGACATAGAAACATTAAATTCTGGATTGTACGCCTTAAAACGTTTAGCATCGATTATAGAAGCAGGGAATATCCAGGCTTCTATGTTGTTAAATCCTAACAACACCATATTCCCCTCTCCTCCTATAGCACCTAAACCTCGTTCAGTAAACGCTAGAGGTTCAGCCAAAAACACTGAAGAAACCATTGCCGGTATTCAAGGAACAACAGCTTCGGCTCTTGTCCCTCTCATTCTTGATGGCTTACAAACTTTCATAGATTCTACTCCCGATGTTCATTTAGAACAGATGCCTTCGGTTATTCTAGCTATCGTATTAATCAAACCTCTAAAAGATAAACCCAGTCTAAGCCAGGAAGAGCAACAAAAGGTGTTTAATAATTGCTATCAACCTCAGAAGAAAGATATCCTGGCCCAAATCAAAAAAGAACAAGCCTCGGAAATTAAGAAAGGACAAGACATACTATCAGAAAAACTTACATCTGCAGGAGCAACACAAGAAGAAATTCAGAAAGCTCTTAAAGAATATGAGGATAAATTTACATCCGACTTTTTTGATGCTCACGTCAAGAAGCAACTCATGACCTACCGGTCCACCATTGGTGGAGCAACCTCCAAAATGATGAATGATATAAAAGCTCTGGCAGTATCAGTCCCTAAGCCTAATAAAGATAATGTTAATAGCGTTAATGGAATGGTAATGCTGCATGCTATTTTTAACGGTCTCACAGATGCTGTTAATAAAGAGCCTGCCCTTGGAGGGGAAGAAGAAGTAATTAAAACCCAACTAACTCTTAGTGGTTATCTCTCTAAAGAATCATTAACAGAAGAGGATTTACAAGTTATTTATACGGCATCGCAACTTCCTAGTAAAACAACTCTCGATATGTATTTAAAACCTAGGGATGCTGCTATATACCGGGAGAACATTACAGCCGCATATCAAGCTGCTGTACAAAATCTGACTTCAGTTCGTTCTGACATAGAAAATGAAAAACAGACTTTAGAAAATCAATTAGCAACATTTCAACAAGCGGTAAGCTGCTTTACATCCTGGGTAAATGGAGCTAAAACCATTTCTGGAGCCAAAGAATACACCTCTGAAATTATAACAGGAGCCATGGAAGCTAGCGCGGGTCTGAATAGTCTATCCCAAATGCAGGCAAATTTAAAAGATGACGAAAAACAGATTTTTAACACCCATATTCCTAACTATCTCAACCTTACTATAGGTAACGGAACCAACGTTACTAAATTTATTGCAAAGATAGACTCATTTCAAGCAATTTCAGAATACACTTTAAATAATGCTGTAACTAGTGAAGTAACAGTAAAAACAGTCCTACAAAATAAAGCCGACGCTATTAAAAAAAATCCTTTTTATTCGGAAGTTAGTCAACAAATTAAAACCATAGCCAATTCATTATCTAACTATATTCAAGCTAATGGTAGTTATCAAATTCCAAAATTTGATGCTTTTGTTCAGCAAGAATTAAAACCCGATACTACTAGTACAAATGGCTTCTCTGAGCAAGCGGCTACAGTATTACAAAACTTTAAAACAGCAGCCGATGCCCATATGACACAACTCCAACAACAAATTGCAGCTTTAGACAAACAATACACTGATTTAAACCCTGCAGACGCGAGTTTCACTGACGAACGCAAAGTAGCTGTTGAAAGTTGGTTAAATTCTGAGAGCTTGGGTTCTGCCTTTATTTATCTCATATTACACTCTCAATTACCAAAGCAGTCTGCTTTTTTAAACCCTTTAATCGAAGAGATTAATTTTAATAACCTTGCTGCAAATGCTATTAATGATCTCTTAAAAATCACGAATCACTTTTCTACAAGTTCTGTTTATTACAACCTTTCCTCATATCTCATTCAAAGTAAAGAAGGTAAGGATCTATTCTCCGGCGACTATTTTGAAACTTGCTTAGCCTTATCTAGGGAAAAAGAATATATTGCTCGTGATACAGATCGTTGTCGCCGAGCTCAAGCATTTGTGAATAGTTTACTTGATAAAATCAAAAAACTCCCTGGAATTTCTTCATCTCAACAATCGGAGATGCTTGATGCAACCTCAAACTACATGTACTTACTATCCATTACCTTTAATCAACTTAATGTTTTGAACGCCCTCTTATCAAATCTTCAAATTACACCTGAGAAAAAAGGTGATGCATACAAAAAAACCGTTTTTAAAATTACGGGCCCTAAAGATTGGATCCCAACTCTAGCTGCCTTAGAGGGATTTATTTCTAATGGCTTCCCTCACAGCTCACCTACCGGAGGATTAGGGCCTTTATTCACCCAAATTCAATCTGACCAACAAAACTATACTACTCAAGGTCAAACGCAGCAGTTAAACTTGCAAAATCAGATGACTAACGTACAACAAGAATGGACATTAGTGTCGACATCGATGCAAGTGCTAAACCAAATCCTTTCCAAGCTCGTAGGTGAAATCTACCCTAATTAGATAACTTATTGTAGTAGGGAACTTCGTAAGGAGGTACCCTACTTCTTTTTGTATACCCTGTTTTTAAAAATCTCCCCACCCTTCTCACAACGAAATTAAAAGACTTCTTTTGGTTAAATCTAAGCCTAAAAAAACCTGTTCCAAACAAGATAGAACAGGTGTTCGCAGAAAGAAACGTTCTTAGGAAATACTTAATTTTACTGTAAGTATCCGGAGAATAGAGAAGCTATGTTGACTAATACCTGCTGGATAAACAGAGATTGTTTTTCAAATGCAGCTTCTTTTGCTTCAGCAAGTCTTTTAGATCCCCTTGTAAATTCATCTTCTAGTTTTGCGATAAACTTCTGCGTTGCATCATTCGAAAGCTGGACATAAGGATAACCCGATTGCGGAGCCTTTGTAATAGCAGATGTAAGCTTTTGTTTGATCTCCTCTTCATTAGCTTGAGGATTACTTTGTAACACACCTAGTGCGGTTTGTAGTGCACTTACGGAAGCATAAACGTCCCCAAGAGTATGGCTATTACCAGCTATAGTTCTTGCAAAACGTTGCGCTGCAGTGTCATTACCACGAGGTTGTGTTTCTGTTCTAGATACTGTTTGGGTTAACGCTGGTGTAGCAGTACGATTTAAAACCTCACGGTTAGCAGCGCCACTGCGTGAATACACATCATTTAGAGACTGATAGGCTCCGTAACCAGCAGATAATGAATCCGCATAAGATTTAGAACTAGCGGATGCCGACCCTGTTTTGTAAAGCTGCTTTACAGCCGATCCACCCTGATTTGCAGATGCTATAGGAGTTCCTGTAGAAATCGAAGCCGCTGTTGTTATAGCGCCTAAAGCATTCGTCAAACCGTCTTGGCCTGAAATACCTTGAAGAGCTTCCTGTAAAGCTTGTTGTATTTCTTGTAGTTGGGTTGTAGCTTCTGCATCTGCAGGATTTACCTGAGTTGTTAAATCTGTTACTTGAGCCAGAACTTCTTCCAACGGTGCTGTAAAATCAGGATGCTGAGCATGGAAGTTGTCAATCATGTTTCTAAAACCTTTCATGATTATCGCTGCCGTCTCATTATCAACATCAGCAAGTAACATTGATATCCTAACTTCCCCTAAAGTAACACCGCGGTTCTGAGAAGTTCCCACACTACTAGGAGCTCCAGGTCCACCGATAGGAACATCACTACCACCACTCGGTTTAACTTTTTCAATGTCTGCTGCAGCCTTTTGTTGTTCTTTCTGAGCAGCTTTAACTATCGGTGAATTCGGAGCTAAAGCAAGAGCTGCATCTATAGCTGCCTGCGCCTCTGCAATTTTTTGCTTACAAGCTTCTATATTTGCAGGACTATTATTTGCTTGGGCTTGACCAACAGCAGCGGTACTATTTTTCCCAGCGCTATAGGCACCCATTATAGCTTCCGCTAATTTAGTGATTTCTGTTGAAGATGTGTTAATTTTAGCTTCAGTATCGCTTATCACAGGGTAGTTATCTCCTGTAACGCCTAATTTCTTCAACTCTTCAATAAGAGCTGCCGCAGCGGCTTTGTTAACTTCTACTTGCCCAGCAGCTCCTGTAACCTGATCGATAGATGAAGTAGTCTTTATTGCATCCAAAAGCTTTTGGTTTTCTTCAAGAATCCCTCCGAGCTTATTGATTGTATCAATAACAGTCTGTTGCTCTGCTAGCGCTGTTTTTAATGTTGCCACCTCAGTTCTTTGTTCATCAGTAGAAGCAAGTTGGTCCATGTACTTGACAGCGTCTTGGAGTTGTTGTAGCGCTGTTTTAAACTGATCATAGGTTGTCGCTGCTTTTAGAGCATTCTGAGCATTCGTTGCCTGAGTCTTGGCCTCTTCAAAACTCTGAGGAACAGACTTTCCTGTGAACAGAGCAGAAATCTTATTAAAAAAGTTTACCAAAGCATTTTTTGCTGAAGATAAAAAACTCAGTCGTCCCAGGGTGCTTACCGAAGGCTGAGATGGTATATTTTTACCGTCAGCTCCGGATATCGATTCTGCTTCTGAGCTGCGGTTTGCTGCGCTAGCCTGCATACCTAAGGTAGATAAATCTGCAGGAGCAATATTTTTGGATTCGTCTATAGGACCAACAGGATTAACCATAATAAAAAAACTTATAAAATCTTTTCTTTATTATAAAAGATAAAAAAAAAGCCCACATCTTTTAATTAGATATGAGCTATTTTTAAAGATTTTATTAAAATATGGTTAAAATGCGGAAATTAACCCAAGATCGAATTTCCTATAGGTGAAGTCACTACCCAAGCGGCTATCCGCAGGTCTGGAATAAGCTCCATAAGCTCTGAAAGATAAAGAATCTGTGATTCCGTACATAAAAAGGTAAGAAGCACCTTTATAATTCGTAAATCCATTAGCTTCTTTAGGATCGTAATTTCCAGCTATAGCTTGAGCAAACCAATACTTCAGCTGATTTCCTCGGCCGATACCAGATACATCGATTTCAGGAACTGCTAAAGCTTCGACATATTCGTATCGTATTGTTGCTGACCAATCCCCAGCTTTTCTTAGTCTACCGAGAGTTCCTCCTAAGAACCAAGCTTTGTTTTGCTTTTCATTTAAAGTTGTTGCGGTTGCTTTTGCTAGAGTATTGGTTAAATAAGCACCGTAAACATACAAAGGTTTTTTCTTTCCGTGGAACCAAGGTAAATCGGAGTACTTTCCTACTAACCATTGCCAGACACAGTATTTATATTTCAGATTAGCAGCGACCGGTCCTGCTGCTGTTTTTGCAGGATCAGGAGCTTCTGAAGGAGAGAAGGAGTTCCAATCTATAACGCTACATTTTACAGAAAAGTTTCCTGGAAGTTTATTAACAATTCCTTCAACAACCCAGGCATAATGTTTTTTAGCCATGTTGACCACGAAAGGTCCGCCGTGAATAATCACATTATAGGGGAAACGTTCGCTCAAGCGGCGTGCTGCGTAAAGATGGAGACCATCAAAGTTACTATTAAACTGTACTTCTGATTCAAAAATACTGCCTAAAGAAGAACGACCCACTTCTGTGAAGATGTCAGTACGAGTTTCAGTATCTCGGTAGAAACGATAACCCAAGAATGCTCTATCTATGTCCATACCAGCTGCTGAAGATTCTCCACCAGCAATTGCTGCCCAACTCATTTCTGATGTTAGCCAAGTTTTATCAGCATTGTAATCTACATAAAGTTTAAATTCGCTACGATAGCGGTTTACTGGTAAGGGCTTATACTTATCTGGTTGAGTAGGAGGTATTTTTATATCTTCCCTAGCATGGATCCACTTAGCACGCACATCTCCGGCTAATCTTAAGACTCCTCCTCGTTTTCTTGTTTCTACGAAACCTCGAGTATCTAAATATGCCTTCACATCTTCTAAACTAATAAATGTTTGAGAATTGTTCTTTCTTTGCATACTAGAAGGTGTATTTGCAAACCCTTGAGACACTATTGTCGACAGGATCAAGCACACCAACCATGGATAAATATATTTTTTCATAGTTTCCTTAGCGTCGATTTAATTATTCAATGTAAGAAGATCGAAAAAATGGTTACTTGGACAACCCTAACGAAACAGTTGCAAATGAGAAAGGAGGAAACAACTCGCTAATTTTGACTATCTTGCACAACGGAAGAGCTATGCAAAGAGCTTCGGTGTCCTTTCCAATATTGAAAAGATGTTAAGTTTACAAGATCTTCTACCCGAAGCAGTTTTGCAAAACTAAACAAAAAAGCCAAGAAAATGACACTTTCAGAGAAAAAAGCAGCACTTTGCGCTACAAAAGATGACAACGACCAGGCTAGTGGTGTGTAGGGCTCAAGGAAAACCACATAAGTAGTATGCGTAAGAATATTAGTCCCTAGGGTAACTATGAAGGCTAAACTAGTGACACCAACAACCTTTATAGAACGCTTAAAAGTAATCCACATTAAACCCGAATACGCGGGATGTTTTTTTGATGCACATTGCCAAAGGAAATATAACTGAACCCATGAAATAAGAGATGTGGCGTAGGCTAGACCTGAAACATGTTTTATCAACCAACAACCGAAAATTACATTGAGCACCATGTTTGCTATAGCAGCAAAGATACCTATGACCAAGGGTATGGTGTAATGACGACGTGCATAAAAGAGTACAGAGATCAACGGTATTAGAGCCATAGGGATGATACTACCGCTATAGCCACGTAACACTTGCACAATAGCGTGCACAGCACTTGTTGGGAACAAACCGTGTTCATACAACACACGCACGCCAGGAAGAGCAAGAAGCAACAAACCTAAAGTCATGATGACCATCACAGATACAGTCAGATTCAAAGCGAACTTCATGAGTTCGTAGCCTTCTTCATTATTATCTTCTTGAACACAACGAGAAATAGAAGGCAAGAGAACAGTAAAGACTCCAAGACCAAACAAATGTACGGGCAATTGCTGGATGCGTATTGAGTACATTAAGTATAACGGACCGACTTCATTTATATAGCGTGCTAGACACATATCGGTTAAAAGATTGATCTGAAACACACCCATGGAAAGCAATCCCAAAGACAATGGTGCGATCAAAGCTTTTATACTATCACGTTCCTTGGGCGGGGTTGTTGCTGTCCCTAGAAACTTATTCACGCCAGGTAGGGTGACAGACCACTCTAAAACAAACCCGACAACAAGGACAACAGATAGTCCTATAATCCGTTGTCTTGGATCACTATGTCTTGCGAGAAATACAGTAAGGATCCACAGCACATTAACAACAGCAGGAGCTAAACCAACACTGAGAAACCTTTTCTCACAATGAAGTAAGGCAGAATTTACCGTATACATCATCAAAAAGATCCCTGATGGCAGAAGAATCATAGTTAACAGTAGGGCGTCAGCAAGATTCCCTTGGACATGATATAACCATATCCCTAAGCCTATTTCTATAATTAATGTGAAAGCACAAGCATTATAACAGAAAAATCGTGAGAAGCTCTTAAAGAAAAATGCGGCACGGCTTGTATCTTGTGCCCTTAGAAATTCAAAGTGGGGAATAAAAGCTAGTCCTAAAATGGGTCCTCCGAGGATTTTTCTTAAAAAGAAAATCGTTCTGAAGGCCAACCAGAAAGCTGCCACTAAAGGATCTGCTCCAAAATACGCTGCCATAACAATTTCGCGTAACATTCCTGTTACACGACTAAAAAAGGTTCCTGACAATAAATTAAAAAGTGAGCTGGCTACTGATCCCTGGCCGTCTTTTTTATTCATTAAAAAGTCTTACTCCCTTAATACTTAATTTATCCATAGCAGATAGAGATTTTTGGAGCATTAAAATGCAGGTATCTCCGCCTCCCCAAGTCCCTTTATTAGGTGCGCATACATCCACCGCTGGAGGGCTTCAAAACGCCATTTACGAAGGGCATGAAATTGGGGCTTCGACCGTTCAAATGTTTACTGCCAATCAAAGACAGTGGCGTAGACGCCCTCTCACTGATGGTTTGATAAATTCATTCAAAACAGCTCTTGAAGAGACCTCTCTATCTTATATTATGAGCCACGCTGGCTATTTAATTAATCCTGGGGCTCCTAATCCAGAAATCCTAGAAAAAAGCCGCATCTGCATACAGCAAGAGATCCAAGATTGTCTATCTTTAGGAATTACCTTTGTTAACTTCCATCCAGGAGCAGCTGTCAATGATACTAAAGAAGCTTGCTTAGATAGGATTGTTTCAAGTTTTTCGTTGGTTGAGCCTCTATTCGAAGACTCTCCGCCTCTTGTTGTTCTTTTTGAAACTACTGCGGGACAAGGTACACTTGTCGGCAGTACTTTTGAAGAACTTGGTTACCTCATAGACAAACTTAAGCATAAAATCCCGGTAGGAGTTTGCATAGATACTTGTCATATCTTTGCTGCTGGTTATGATATTACCTCTCCAGGGTCTTGGAAGCAAGTGCTCAAAAATTTTGATGATGCGATAGGCTTATCATATTTAAGAGCCTTTCATCTTAATGATTCCATGTTTCCTCTAGGAAAACACAAAGATCGTCACGCGCCTCTTGGAGAAGGAGATATAGGGATGGAAAGTTTTAAATTTCTTATGACTCACGAACAAACACGGATGATCCCCAAATATTTAGAAACTCCTGGAGGCCCAGACTTATGGACAAAGGAAATTCGGCAGTTGAAAAGCTTTCAGAAATAAAAAACTAAAAGCGCCAACTATAAGAGAATAGTTGACGCCTCTCTTTTTGGAAGAAAGAAACTTTCTTTTATGTTCTATGAGATAGGAACTCACAAACAACAGAAATATCTACAGGCAGAGGAAGTTGTGCCTCTATTTGATCTTGCTCTGGAGAAATTAAAAGTTCGCCCTTAAAATTGCTTTTATCCACGGAGATGTAAGAAGGGAAAGAACTTTCGTCTTTATTTTCCAAAGACTCTTTAACCGACTGTAACTTTCTTGATTTTTCTTTTAAAGAAACCTGCATTCCAGGACGTAGGAAAAAAGATCTTCTATCTACTTTTTTCCCATTCACCAATACATGACCATGAGCAACCAATTGCTGAGCCGCAAAAATAGTTTTTGCAAACCCCATACGATAAACCATGTTGTCGAGACGGCACTCAAATCTTTCTAAGAACATCTTGGTGACGCTGCCCTGCTTATTTACAACTTCCTTGAAAGCTTTGACTAGTTGCTTTTCTAAGATCATGCCATAACAAGCTTTTAGCTTTTGCTTTTCCTCAAGTTGAAGACCGTAGTCAGATTTTTTCTTTCTCTGCATACCGTGCTGACCTGGAGGATGGGGCTTTTTGAGCAGAGGGTTTCGGCTTCTTCCAAAAATATTCGCTCCAAAACGCCTTGCTATTCTATTTTTAGGGCCACAATATCGAGCCATGTATTTTAGTCCTTTATTTAGTCCTTAGAAATTATTCACGCCTCCCTGGCCTTTTTTAGACAAAGGCAGCGGCTCTGCTTTCGGTATAACCTGGAAGATTTTCCTCGCTAATAAAGAAAACGATTACTCATCCACTTGACAAAATACCAAACAGCATTTTAGTTCCAATCCTAATTTTCTACAATGGAATTATTTCCGAGAATATGCTAGGGTATTTCTCATGAAAAAGAATTATTACGCTTTAGCTTATTACTATTTGACTCGTGTAGATAATCCTCAACAGGAAATTGCTTTGCACAAGGAACTATTTAAAAATTTGGATGTTTCTTGTCGTATCTACATATCCGAACAAGGGATTAATGGTCAGTTTAGCGGCTATCAACCCGACGCAGAGTACTACATGAAATGGCTAAGACAGCGCCCTGGATTTTCAAATGTAAAATTTAAAATTCATCACATTGAAGAAAATATTTTCCCTCGTGTAACTGTGAAATATCGCAAAGAGCTTGTAGCTCTTGGTTGCGACGTTGATTTATCTAATCAAGGGAAGCATATTTCTCCGCAAGAGTGGCATGAAAAGCTCGAGGAGAATCGCTGTCTAGTTTTAGATGTAAGAAATAATTACGAATGGAAAATAGGGCATTTTGAAAATGCTGTTCTTCCAGACATTCGGACTTTTCGAGAATTCCCTGATTATGCTGAACAGCTATCTAAAGAGCACGACCCAGCGACCACCCCTGTGATGATGTATTGTACTGGTGGAATACGTTGTGAATTGTACTCTTCCCTCCTTTTAGAAAAAGGTTTTAAAGAAGTGTATCAACTTGATGGTGGTGTTATCGCTTATGGTCAGGCTGTAGGCACCGGTAAATGGCGAGGCAAGTTATTCGTATTTGATGATCGTTTAGCTATACCTATTGATGAAGCAGATATAGACGTTGCTCCCATCGCCTCGTGCTCACATTGTGAGACTCCCTGTGACACCTACTACAACTGCGCGAATACAGACTGTAATAACTTATTCATCTGCTGCAAGAATTGTATCGATTCAACAAAAGGATGTTGTTCTCAAGAGTGTTCTCAAGCACCTCGAATTCGCTCCTTCACCCCCTGTAGAGGAAACAAGCCTTTCCGCCGTATGCATCTATGTGAAGCAAAGAAAGAGAAGGAAGCATCTGCTAGCTGCTGCTGTTTACGTTAGGATGCGCCAAATACTTTCCTTGAACTAAGTTTCATCGGCTTGGTTCAAGGATAGACTATACTTATTCCTTCGGTAAGATACTTTCTTGGATGTCAACTTAATATTTCTCATACTAATTCCCTGTTCCAACAAAACCTTAGAAAATATTTCAATATTATCTTCTTTACCTAAACATATCACACACAAATCTGGTTGCTTTTTCAACAACATGTGCAAGCGTTTAGCTTGCAAAACTGCCCAAGCCTCTTTCATACTCCGATCACTTGTTTCATTAAGATCACATATGACTGTAGGAACACAGTAAGAAATTAATCTAGTTGTCCAACCAGGTTGTAGTTTTTGATCTAGTATCACAACAGTAGTGCGTACAGTTTTTGGTAGCATGGCTAATACACGCCGGACTTCTCGATAAGAGTGGGTGGGCACCAAATAGCAAACAGGTATTAGTGATTTTGGAAGCTTAAGATAGTTTCCTAGTTGTTTTATTAATACTGCACTGAGTACTAAACGATATACCAGCTCTTTCCAAATCCATAGAATCCACAATCCGAGACAGAAAATGATCATTCCCATGTATAGGAAGCTTATCTCTGGTGGCAAACTCAAGCCAGATCCCAAAATCCTGACAACTGCTGCTGCGATTAACACACCGACGAAATCCAAGAAATTATTTACTGCAAGAATTTGCCCGCGTTTATGCTCAGGACTCGCATATTGTATATAGGCATGTAAAGGAACTTGATATACCCCACCTAAGAATCCTAACAGCAATAGGAAGAACATCACTCCAACTAGAGAACAGGAAACAGCATAAAGTCCCATAAATGCAAGGCCTAAGCCTAAAGTCATGACAGGCACATACCCTAACTTAATATCTTTTCCCGAAATCCATCCTGTAATACAAGAGCCTACTCCAACTCCCAAAGCTACAATAGGAAACAGGTAACCTCCGTAATGCTTAGGATAACCTAAAGTAAACTCTACAAAAGGAATGATTTCGACTTGTACATAAGCTCCAACCAAAAGAAAAAGAGCTACTAAGAAAATAGAGAGGGTTAGGTAATGTACATGATGTGTATCTTTAAAGATTTCCCAGAGATCTTTAAAGCTGACATAAGTAATTTTTTGACTACGATTTTTAAAGTTACTTGAACGTATGCCTAAAGACACAAAAGTACTTACGATCGAAGAAACAACGCAAAATGACGTTGAAAGAACATAACAGTTAATTGGAAGGTTCTTTGTAAGATCGACAAGTAAAGGAGCAAAACAAGATCCTAAGATACTCCCGGTATAAGTTACTGCGGTCATTACTCCATTAGCTCTAGATAAATAATCTAGAGGTAACATCTCTGGGAGAATCCCCATCTTTGCAGGACCAAAAATAGCCGTATGACTAGCCATGAGGATCAAAACTATATATCCGCCGACGACAGAATGAATATAGAAAAAGTATAAACCCAGTGAAGTACATACAATTTCAATAAGACGTGTGGCTAAGATAATGTTTCGTTTCTGATATCTATCTGATAAACTTCCTGCTAAAGGTGCTAGCAAAAGAAAAGGTAAAGCAAAACACAAACTTACGTAAGATAATATCTTCGCATTTTCTGTTAAACTTTTTCCTTCAAGCAGGAAAAAGACTAAAAGAAACTTATAAAGATTATCATTTAATATCGTAAGAAAATGCGTTATTACTAAGGAACGAAAAGATTTTTTCTGTATTGATATATCCATGAATGCGACCAAACATAGTCAAGCAATTTTTAGCAACTCCCCCATTCATCTATTAGCTAAACTTGCAGAAGATCTATTTTCTACTTATCAACAGCCATTTACTAAAAGGTGGATTCTTGTTGCCAATACAGAAATAGGGCACTGGCTACGTAGAGAACTTACTAATGCTACGAGTAACCACATTTTCATGGGGTCGACCATTTTCTCTTCTTCTGACTCCCTTGTCAAACATTTATTCACTGAAGTTTGTCATGAAAAACCTTTAATTCCTGACTATATAACACTTCCTCTATTTATACACGAGCTACTAAAGACTTCTGAAGCAACTCCTGATATTTTACAAAACACATCTTTTCTTTCAGAGCCTTCTTATAGCTCAACAAAACATCTGGCAGCTATTTTTAAAAAATTCTATACATTCTCGCAATCGCCTTCGGAAAATAATCGTTATCATAAAGATCTTTTTTCTCAGCTAGAGAAGCACTTTACGCCTATGGGAAAGGTATTCGCTTCAATACTATCTTCTATAAAAGCTACAAAACAAAACCGTTCCTTGCATATCTTTGGTTATTCTCATTTACCAAGGCATTTTGCGACTTTTTTTACCGAATTGAGTTATTTTTTCCCTGTATATTTTTACTGTTTTTCACCAAGTCGCGAATATTTTGGTGATTTATTATCAGACAAATCGATTGATTTCTTATGGCGTCAACTTATAGATCAACCCAACAGAGATGCTTGGCAACACTATGTTTTAGCGGATAGGCAAGCATTGCTTGCCAATCTTTCTCACAAATCTCAAGCATCTCAAAATTTCTTTTTAGACAAGGAAATACATTATTCCGAGGTTTTCATTCCTCCTCAAGAAACAACATCTTTAGGAGTTGTGCAAAGTAACCTATTTCACTTAAAACCAAATTCTCATGAAAACATTGTAGACAAAAAGCAAACGATAACTATTAGCAAAGCCTTAAGTCCATCTAGGGAGGTACAAGAAGCGTTCTCAAAAATCTCTACATTATTGCATCAAGGTGTGCGCCCAGAAGAAATTTTTATTTTATTTTCTCAACTAGAAATCTATGAGGTGTATTTAAAGGCAGTGTTTTCACCCCATTTACCTCTATACTTCTGCAATAGCTCCTCTTCACATGCTGAAGACTTAAAGGAAAAACTCTTACTCTTATCATCTATTTTACAAACACAGGGCAATCTATACCGTCTATTACAACTTCTCACACACCCCCAACTACAAAATCCTATAGATCCGAGTAAAACTCCCTATCTTTTGAAAAAACTCTCCAGTGAGTGGGAAAAACTGTATAAAGGGGATGGAACACATTTACAACATCTGGGAGATAACATTTTGAATGCCTATCCCTTTGTTGAAGAGTGTGGTCAAGTAAGTCAGGTAGAACTTTGGGAGCGCATTCTTCCTCTACTGTACGATCTACAGAAATTCTTAAATCTTTATGCATCCACCACGATTAAATCTTATGAAGAACACTGTAATCACATTCTATCTTTCCTTGAATCCATATTTATCCTATCTCCAGAAGAGTTATCTTTTATAACGTCTCTTAGAAATGCTCTCTTCCCCACCTTTTCTTCTTCAGAATGCTCTTTAAATTTTTTTACAGACTTTTGTTTGGATTTCTTCTCTCACTTTTGTGCTAATAGCCCCGTTTATGATAAGCCTGGCCCTTATGTCGGAACATTAGGAGATTTAAGTCTTATACCTAAAGGCTACACGTTTATCCTCGGAGCAAATAAGCGGAAACAAGCCATTGATTTACTAGATCTAGTTGATGCCTCAACTGAAGAAGAACTAGTGTTTTCGTCTTCTGAAGATGAAGAAAACTTTCATTTCCTTCAGGCTATAGTTTCTACTAAATACGAACTTCATATTAGTTATTTATCCTCTGCTCACAATCCTGCGTTGCCCAGCCCTTATATTAATTATCTTCAAGAAGCTCTACAGCTATCCGTTTCTCATCTGCCTACAAAAGCTTATACACCTTCGTTATTTGCCAACAAAACCCTTGTACACACCTCTCAAGAGCATTACTACAAGTTAGCGCAAGCATTTTGTTCTAAGAAATCCCCCCTACCTTCTTTGTTTCAAACTCCAGATGCTACGCCAAACCTTCCCGACCATTTATCTGTTTCTCAAATTATAAAAGCAATTTTCTCTCCCTTAGACTTCTTCTTAAAATCTAATTACCAGATTTCTCTAAGATCTCCCACTATACTAGAATCTAGAGAGAAGCTATTTCCTACAAAAAAACAAATCATGCTATTTTGGGAAAATCAACTCTCTAATACATCCCAAGATAACACGTATAATTACCTATCTTCCTTTTCTAAGGCCATTTTCACTTACTATGACGATCTAATAGCCCAGTGGCTGAACAAGGTTCGCTTAAATTCTCTCACAGCACCATATACCGTGCTTTTTTCTTCATCATTATTTCATGATCACCTTGAGGATCAAGACAAGGTTTTGTCGCCTGTTTCAATAACTTTGAACAACTCTGAACTTTACCTACACGGGAATTTTTCTGGAGTATTCTCCAAAGGTATATATCTCTGTTCCATTGACCCTACAGCTAAGACAAGAAAAACTGTAAGGAAAACAAAATCTATTCTAGAGAACTCTTCTGACATGAAAAATTACTTAAAGGCCTACATTGCTATAGCAATGTTACAAAAATCTGGCGTGCTTTCAGAATGCGCTGTTATCAGAAATATCCTCTCTCAAGATGTCTTTGAAGATCTTCCCCTTCCTTTTTCTAATCCTGACAACTACCTGCATCAGGTTCTTCGAGTATACCAAATGATGAGAGATTTTCCGATTCCTTTAATTTCTTCTGATTGTTGGAAGTTTTTAGACAATTCCGAAAAGTTTCATGAAGCTATACGCACAGCTATTGAATCTGATGCCAATAATCCCTCTTTATCAACTTTTTGGAAATTTCATAACCGAGATTACAAAGAACAATTCGCAGTAAGTGAAGAACAACGTCTACAGATTCTTTCTTTGTTTAAGGGCACGCATGAAACCGTTTGATATTTTTAATCCTCAAACATCTATCCAAGGGAAATATTTTTTAGAAGCTTCTGCGGGTACTGGAAAGACATTTACCATCGAACAAATTGTTTTACGCGCTCTTTTAGAAGGTTCTGTTTCCCATGTTGAAAATATTCTTGTTGTAACATTTACAAACGCCGCTACTAATGAATTAAAACTTAGGATTCAAGAGAATCTCAAACAAGCTGCATCGCAGTTAAAATCTGCTATTACAGACCCCGAGCAACCTTTGCCTCCTTATTTACACCACCCATGTGATGTAAAGCAGCTTTACATGCAGGTGCGTAATGCTTTAGCTTCGATAGATCGTATGGCAATTTTTACCATCCATGGGTTTTGTAATTACGTTTTACAACAGCATTTTCCGCAAATGCAAATCTCGCAAAAAAACTCTGCTCTTACGCACTCACAAGCGGTTTTACATCACATTCGCAAGTATTTATCCCAAGATCTTTGGGAGAACGTCTTATTTCCTGAACAATTTTACTTACTTGCGGCACGCTATAACTCTAATTCCAAATACACATCTTTTTTGACAGATAAGCTACTTTCAAGTTACACAGTACAGACTTTTGATCACCTACCATCTAAAAGCACCACTGCATCCTTACTAAACACTTGGCACAGTTCTATTCGATCTAAAATCAAAGATATCCCTAAAGAAAAATTCTTAGAACAAGCTCTTAAATATACGGAGAGTTTCAAAAAACAGCCTTTCTCTCTAACTGAGGACCTTCTATCTTTTGTAGATCATTTGTATGCTTCAGAAACATCAGTGCGCCTGTTTTCTTTTTCTAAAATAGCAGAAACTTTTCATCCAAAAAATCGTTTAGCACGTTATCAACCTTGTCGCGCTTTTAGCTATATAGAAGAAACGTCATGGTTTCAAGATACCGAGCAGTTTTGCAATGTAGACATTATTTTCAATACCTTGCTTCACGATTTACAATTATATTTAAAACATCACTACACTTGGTGGCTATCTCCAGATGAAAGCATTATAACACTAGAAGATCTGCTTCGCTCTTCTAAAGCTGAAGAAGTTATAAAATCATTAAGAAAGCGATTCCAGCTCATATTAATCGATGAATTTCAAGATACGGATAGGAAACAATGGAATATTTTTGCAAAACTATTTTCTCACAATGATTTTTCTGGATCCCTATTTTTAATAGGCGATCCAAAACAATCGATTTATGAGTGGAGAAATGCCGATCTCGTTACATATTTAAAAGCAAAATCTACATTTCCTAAAACATCACAGCTGCATCTTATTAACAACTACCGTTCTACACCACAGTTGATGCAGGCCATCAATATTCTCTTCTGTAAATGTTCTCCTTTTCTAGAAATTCCTGGTTATGAACCTATAGAATATCATCCCTTAACACCTCAGAGTTTAGAATATTTTGATAACACCCAACATGCGCCTATTCACTTTTTTTCTTATGAAAATGTTCTTGACCAAGCTGCGTGGATCTCTCAAACAGCTTCGTATTTACAAGCTACTCATGGGATCTCTTTTGGACGCATGGCAATTTTAGTATCGGATTCGACTCAAGCATTCGATTTAATAACCCACTGTAGTATTCCTGTATCATTTTCTAAAAATAAATCGATATTTCATCTTACTGAAACATATCTATTAACCATAGCTTGGCTAGAAGCTATCCTCTATCCAGAAAACTATGAAAAAATACAAAGAGTCTTACTGAGCAGCTTGTTTCGACATGACCTCACTGATATTCTAGAGAAAAAAGAACACTACTCCTCTTATTTTTTTTCCCTACGCAGTTATATTTTTGATCATGGGCTTTTAGCTACATTTTATCATTTCATGACTCTTCATGGCGAAGCTTTACTAAAAACTCCTCAAGGAGACCTTACTTTCCAAGAAATGGAAAGGCTTTGTGCATACTTAGGAACGATTTCTTCACAACCTCAACACCAACTTCTCTATTTGCAGTATTTCTCAGAGACAGGACGTTGGGAAGAAAACCTATCGTTTTCTTCATATTCCGAAGACACAGAAATTTTAAAAATCACTACAATTCATGCATCTAAGGGATTGGAATATGATATTGTTTTTTGCCCGGGACTAGATAAATCAAAAAAAAATAAAAGTTCTTCAGAATGGATAAGAGAAATGTATGTAGCTTGTACTCGAGCTAAAAAACAACTCTTTATCCCTTTCCAAACTTCTTTAAATTCAAGACACAATACAGCTCTTACAAACTATGTAAATCAGGAGGGATCTTATGCATCTATCTTCGATCTAGCAAAAAATTTATCCAAAGAGCATCCATCCCTATTTTCTTTATCAACCACAAACACACAGGATCAATCTACTGGGCCTATTTATAACATTACCCCACCTTCAACTTTTGTGTTATCCCCCTATCCTACCAAACAAATTTTCTCTTTTTCTTCGGTAAAAATGATGTTAGATAACGAAGTGCTTTTAGACAGTGACATTGAGAGTCCACCTATCTCTTCCGTACTTCCTAGAGGAAGAAAAACGGGAATTATCATTCATAAAATCCTAGAGAATATATCTCCAAATTTTAAAATTCCCATTTCTAAAATCTTAACTACAGTCTTACACTTCGTTAAAAACACTCATTTAGAAGGGTATGAAGAGATGATCTCACAAAAGCTTTTCTCAACTATCTCTTCACCACTATCTTTTTCCTCTGCATCCTTTGCCTTAAAAGATATCTGCCCCGACAAAATACTCAGCGAAGAAGCCTTTCTCTTTTCTAATAAAGAACAGTTGTGGCAGGGAGCAATTGACCTATTTTTCGAGTATAAGGGCAAGTATTACATTATAGATTGGAAAACATCCTTCTTAGGGGAAACCAGCTCGAAATATTCTCAAGAAAATCTCTTCTCTTACATAAAAGAGCATAACCTGGATTATCAAGGTGCCATTTACATCCATGCGGCAAAACGCTTTTTGCAACAATTTGACATTACTAGTGATGTAGAAATGGGATTTGTTTTTATTCGCGGTATCGATTCTGAAGGAAACGGCTTTTTTTGCTTACCAAACTATAAAACATCTAATCCCACAATAAACCAAAAATATCCGGTCTATCATTAGGGTTAAATTCCATAGCAGGAAGAATCAAAACAGAAGAGAGATGCATTAAATCTGCAGCAAGTGATTTAGCTTCTATCTTATAAGAGCATGCGCCCTCTCGGGGTAGACAAACTTTAGTAATTTCAGCAACCAACAATCCTGGAGGAAAGACACCATCTAGTCCAGTTGTAACTAAAAGATCCCCAACACATAAACCCTTACCATCAGAAAAATAAAATCCTTCCCCATGTAAAGTTAGAGTTTCATCTTTCCACAAAGGACCACCTTTGCCTGATAATGTACCTCGCAAAAGTAAGGTATTTTCATCACTACATTGTATAGATGTATTGAGTTCTTCTAGATGATAGATTTTTTCATATTTATCTTTTTCTAGAATGTAAGCATCTGAAAGGCGTTCTATATGTTTACTAAGATCGTGAATCCGATCTTTTATTAACCATGCTTGTATTCCCCCTCGAACAGCTATCACTGAAGGTTGCATACCTACATCAGTAATCAAACGTATTCGGGACTGCTTTTCTCCAACATAATCTACAAGACCGATAAGAACCTTCCCAGAAAGTACTGAGGAGTTTTTTTGTATGTTGTGTTCACTACCCACATCTACCCAACAAGAACTTCCCCAATGGGAAGGATCTCGGTAAATCACACGACTAGTTATTAACTTACGAAAATAAGGTGATAGAATCTCTGGAAACAAAGGGGGCGTATGATAAGCAACCTCATAAGCTTGTAAACGTTCTTCTAAAATAGCAATGCGATCTTTTAAGATCATGTTCTCAGTATCTTGAATAGAACAACTTTTAGAAGAAACCTCAGCGTGTTTCATAAAAACACGGGAATACCAAACCACGAAACGTTTTTGGATATTTTCATAAAACGGTTTTGGCAAACTCCAGAACAAAGTAATACTCAATGCTATCACCACATAAACATATACTCTGTTCTTTCTATGTCGATGGTAAACAACAGATCCTGTTGTTTTTATTGCAGAATGATGTTCTTCCGGATTTTTAATCTCTCGCATATTTCTTAATGTTTTCGTTTAAACACAAGATTCATTTCCCACTTCAATCTACCTGAAACCCTATTTAGTCTATGTAGTTGTTAAGTGCTTAACTTATCGTTTTATGATATTAACAAATAAAACAAAAGATAATGAAAACTTCAGTGTGAAGTTAATAAAAAACAGGCGCAGATAAATACCTGCGCTATCATTATGAGTATTTTTAATCAAAAAAGGGGAACCATGTTATATAAAACTATGCATACTAAGCTTGTTGATATGCCTCAGCAAAACTCTGAACTACATGATCGATGTTATTATCGGTGATCCCGTTTAGATTAAACCTAGCTCCACTTGTTGTGTAAACGCCTTTTTCTAATCTTAAAAATAAGACCTGTTCTAAAGAAAATCCTGGGTAACCAAAAAATCCTTTCTGAGATAGGATAAAGTCAAAAGAATGACCAATATGATTGCGCATAGCCTGAACAAATCGAATTCGTGTTTTTTCTAAAGAACAACGAATTGTTTCTAATTCTGCTAACCATTCTATTTTCAAAGAGGCATCTGATAAAATTGTAGAAACAACTTTAGCTCCATGTCTAGGAGGTGAAGAATATTCTCCTCGTATTTTTTCTTCGAGACAGCTGGAAATCTTATCTAAATCATCAACAACCCTACTGTATGCAGCAAAATAACCTACACGCTCCCCATAAAGAGAAAAATTCTTACTTGCACACGCAGCTACAAATACAGCATGCCCCGAATCTATAAAAATCTTTATAGGTTTTCTATCTTCTTCGATACCCAATCCAAAGCCTAAATACGCCGTATCAAAAAAAGGTAGCAGCTGGCGTTCTTTCATTAGCTCTGCAAGACGTATCCACATGTTCTCGTCAAGATCCATTCCTGTAGGATTATGACAACAACATTGCAAAAGCACTAAAGAGTTCTTGGGAGCAGATTTTAATACAGAAATCATCTCATCAAAAACTAGTGTTTTACTTTCTGCACTATAATAAGGATATTTTAGAACATCTAAACCTTGTTGAGCAAATATTCTCAAATGGTTTCCCCATGTCTGTTCGGGAATGTATACTGCACCAGAAGGATTGGTCATGGAAAAAATCTTAGCACCCAAATGCAATGCTCCTGTTCCCCCAAGAGCTTGGGCGCCAACAACAAAACTCGGATTTACATCATCACCAAAAACAAGACTCTCCATTTGTTGATTAAAAGAAAACAACCCACTAATAGGTAAGTACCCCTTATTCATCTCGTTTTCTAATAATAAAAATTGTGCCTTGCGGACACTTGAAAAGCCACCATAAGCCTTATTAGGATCTTCATAAGAACCTATAACAAGATTTACCTTCTCATCTCGCTCGTCTTCTAAAAATAGTTTTTGCAAACCCAAAATAGAATCGGGAGCAAACGTGGGTAATTGATGAAAAAAACTCATACCAAAGAAATTCCTTCGTATTATAACAAAGATTGATTCTAAACCTTATCTCATGATAATTTTACCTACTTGGGGTATTAGCTCAATTGGTAGAGCGCAACAATGGCATTGTTGAGGTCAGCGGTTCGATTCCGCTATACTCCATTTCTTTATGCATCCCAAATAGATTGTATTCGGCTAATCTTATATTTCTTTCCTTGAAACTGTAGACTGGCTCCAACGCTCTTGTTAAGCATTTCTTGAGCAAGCTTAGATTTTAAAGATAAAATATAGTTGTCAGGATCAGCGTCCCAAGGACCTAGAATTGAATATGTGATAAGATTTCCCTGTTCATCTTCTAAAGAAACCTTACAACCAATGCCTACCGTATCAGTAAAAACAATATCCTTAGTTAATATTCTAGCTCGATTTACCTCTTCAGAAAGCACACGAATTTCTTCTTGTAAACGTGCTCGTTTTTCCAAAGCAAATTTATACTCAGAGTTCTCCCTAAGGTCCCCTAAAGCTCTCGCGTCCTCTATTTCTTTGGCGTTATCCACCATTTCCTTACCCACAAGAGATTGAAGCTTGTTTTTCATTTTCGTAAAGCTTTCTGGGGTTGTCCAAAAAATGTCTTCTTCCACAGCCAAAGTGTTTTTCTTCAAATCAGGTTGTACAACCTCAGCAAGGCTTTGTAAAACACTAAGATCACTAGAGGAAAATTGACTACATTTTGTAGAGAGCAATAAAATCTCTTTCAAATAAGATAAGGGAGCCCCCTCTATCATATTACGAATAACTAGGTAACGTTCACTCACAAGGAAGTGGTAAATCTTTTTTCCCAACTCTTTCTGAGGCGTTGAAGCAATATGATACATAAACACCATAGCAGCTTCTAAAAACAATCTTTCGATTTCTTTATCATTCGGATCAAAAAGACCATCATCGTGCGACCCAAACTTTAAGAAAAACCAGACAAAAACCTCTGGGTACATCATAGGATGTTCTATAAATCCAAGAAGCTTTTCCTTAATTTTCTGGCAACACGACTCCTCTCCTTTTAATATTTTAAAACTAAGCTCTCTAAGAGCTGGAAACGTTGTCGAGAAAAAGATCTTCATAAAGACATTTTCCCAAACTGGAGAATGCTTCTTTATTAACATTAAGAAAGCCTTCTGTAAGGCTGCTATAGAAATGTCATTGACTATAGAGATAATCCCTTCTTCAGAAAGCGAAGTTACAAATTTACTGTCTAACTTATTAGATTTTTCACCTAAAAAATCAGAAAGTAACAAATCCCTTTGGATTTCTAAAGATTGGTTATCTTCTATAGGAAGTGTTTGTAAAACCTTAAGTATAATTTCCCTGTTTTCAGGTTTCTTTAATTCACTATGCAAATCTCTAATGAATTGATAAATCTCTATAATCTTGCTCTGAGTCTCTTCGATTTGAGAAAGTCGAGTTTCTAACTGAGAAATTAAAGAATCCCCTCCAGGATTATATCTATAAGGATCTTTTATGGTTTTAGGGGCTACAATACGAATGTTTTTCTTAATTTTACTCTTAGTTGCTTGCCACCAACGATTCCACTCAGCCTCGGGAATAACTAAATCTACAAGCTCATCCTTGATCTCTTTAGCTGTTTTTGGACCTAAATCCTTAAGTAGAATTTCCATAACCTCGGACGGGTGATCTTTAGCATAAGCCTCAAACCCATCTGGATCCCCAAATCTTCGTGATAGAAAATGATCTTTATCTAAAGGAATCAAACTTTTAAAGGCTGTTTCAAAGGAGATATCCTTAGCCATCATAACTCCTTCAAACTCTATGAGAACCTTCTGTTGAAGAAAAGAAACACTCATAACCTCTCCAACACCCCATCCCCCAGAATGAAAGACGAAATTTCCCTCATTCAAGTGCATTAAGAAGTCAAAACGGCTTAAACTATACTGAAACTCACGACCATCACGAAGACCAACAACTCTTAAAGCTTCATTAAAATTTTCCCTACCACTATACTTCCTGTTTACGTAATCAATAGCAGCATCATAAAATGGCTTAGCGTTAGTGTTTTGTATATCCAAAACCAATCTAAGAACCTGATCTTTTTCTTTGCCCTCAGGTATTCTTTCCCATAAAGGAAGGACAGTGTCTGATATCTTGCCAAACAAAGGGGCTAAAGATGAATGTCTTACCTTTTCTAAGATCTGAACAAGCTCCGCCCCTCTCACCACATCGTTAAAACAATATTCTTCCCACAAATTAAAAAAACTCGAGGGTTGCTCTTCGTCTATTAAGACCTGCAACTTTTCTAGATAGTCCACAATGTCTCCCGTTTTTAACGGGAAATATACGCTTAACTATAAAAAAGAGCAATATCACAACACAAAAATAATAATATTTGTTTTATAATAAATTAAAATCCATGGTGTATTAATGAATAGTAACTCTGCGCAAAAAATAATAGATTCTATAAAACAAATACTTACTCTTTATAATATAGACTTCGATCCTTCCTTCGGTTCAGCTTTATCTTCCGACTCCGAAGTAGATTACGAATATTTGATGGAAAAAACCCAAGAAAAAATCCAAGAGCTAGACAAACGTTCTCAGGAAATCCTTCAACAAACAGGGATGACTAGAGAACAAATGGAAGTGTTTGCTAATAATCCGGATAACTTCTCTCCAGAAGAATGGTTAGCTTTAGAAAACATCCGGTCTTCATGTAACGAATATAAAAAAGAAACAGAAGCCCTGATTAATGAAGTTACCAAAGAATTGGGAGGAGAAACTCCCCCACCGAATTCTAATAATAAAACAAAAACTACTTCATCTAAAAAAAATAAGAAAAAAAACTGGATTCCCTTATAAAAACGCCTATAATCCCTAAAGTATGAAAATTGCGATTACTCGGGGTTTAGATCTATCTTTGCAAGGGTCTCCTAAAGAGTCTGGGTTTTTAAAAAGAATAGACCCTGCTCTGGTTTCTGTAGACCTGCGCCCATATTCTGCCTTAACTTTAAAGCTTAAGGTAGAACAGCATGATGTTATTTCTTCGGGATCACCCATTGCGGAATATAAAAACTTCCCAGGCGTTTTTATTACATCTCCCGTTTCTGGAACTGTACAAGAAATACGTAGAGGAGATAAACGCTCTCTTTTAGATGTAGTTATCAAAAAAAACCCAGGACCAAACCTAACAGAATATTCTTACGATTTATCCAAATTATCAAGAAAAGAACTGTTAGAAATCTTTAAAAAAGAAGGGCTATTTGCTCTTTTTAAACAACGTCCCTTTGACATTCCCGCCTTGCCCACGCACAATCCTAGAGATGTCTTCATCAACTTAGCTGACAACCGTCCTTTCACCCCATCTACAGAAAAACATCTTTCTGTCTTTTCTTCCAGAGAAGAAGGATTTTACGTTTTCAATGTAGGAGTTCGAGCTATAGCCAAACTTTTTGGTTTATGCCCGCATATTATTTCTACTGATAGACTAGCTATTCCTGAAAAAGACTTAAAATCCATAGCACATTTACATAAAATCACAGGACCCTATCCTTCTGGGTCTCCCTCTACACACATTCACTACATAGCACCTATTACTAGCGAAAAAGATGTGGTTTTCACTATCTCTTTCCAGGAAGTCTTAGCTATAGGACATTTATTCTTAAAAGGAAGAATTCTCAATGAACAGGTAGTAGCCCTAGCTGGGTCTGGTTTAAAATCCTCCTTAAGACGCTATGTGATTACTACTAGAGGTGCTGATTTCCAAAGCTTACTTCCCTTAGATGAGATCGCATCTGATAAGGTGTCTCTAATTTCTGGAGATCCTTTAACCGGAAGACTTTGCGACAAAGAACATCTTCCTTGTCTCGGTATGAGAGATGCTACTATCTCTGTTATCCCTAATCCCCAAAAGCGGCAAGCTTTTAACTTTCTAAGGTTAGGCATTAATAAACCTACACTTACAAGGACCTACCTTTCCGGATTTTTAAAAAGAAAACATACATATATGGATCCGGATACAAACCTCCACGGTGAAACACGCCCTATCATAGACACAGAAATTTATGATAAAGTTATGGCGATGAAAATACCTGTTGTACCTTTAATTAAATCTGTCATTACCAACAACTTCGAATTAGCGTGCATGTTAGGGTTTTTAGAAGTTTGTCCTGAAGATTTTGCTCTTCCGACCTTCATAGATCCATCAAAAACAGAAATGCTAACAATAATCAAAGAATCTCTACAGCATTACGCAAAAGAAACAGGGATATTAAACCCAGAAAATACAGCAGATACAGAATAAAGTTCTTCGAAGAACTTAAATTCTCGAAGAAGCTATCATTTCTAGGATTAACGGGGTTGCATAAGAAATGATCATGTCTGCTCCTGCTCGTTTTATAGCTATCAAAGATTCATACACTATCTTTTCTCTATCCAACCACCCCATATTAGAAGCTGCTGCTATCATAGCATATTCACCACTGACCTGATAGGCTGCTAAGGGTAAGGCTGTACTATTTTTCACTCGATGCAACACATCAAGATATAATCCTGCGGGTTTTATCATGAGCATATCCGCTCCCTCTTGCTCGTCTAAAGAGCATTCTAGTAAAGCTTCTAAAACATTTTTAGGATTCATCTGATAATTTCGTTTATCTCCCGATTGCAAATGAGATCCCAAAGCATCTCTAAAAGGATTATACAAAGCAGAAGCATACTTAACGCTATAAGAAAGAATCAAAGTTTGAGTCCATCCTGCTTGATCTAACTTCGAGCGGATATGAGCTACCCTACCGTCCATCATATCACTAGGAGCCACAACATCAGCGCCCATCTCAGCATGCAACGTAGCTATGTTACCGAATATACGAACACTTTCATCATTTAATACTTCCCCACGATCAACAATACCGTCATGACCATGAGTGGTATAAGGATCTAAAGCAATATCGCTTATTACACACAAGTTAGGAAAAGCTTTTTTTACTTCATAGATACTCTTACATAGAATATTTTTAGGATTGGAGGAGTATGAGCCATAAGCATCTTTAAGATGACTCGGAATTACAGGAAAAAGAATCACAGCTCTTAACCCCAAAGAACACAACCTTTCGATCTCTTTTAAAAGCAGATCTATACTCCATCTATACACACCCGTAAGGCTTTCTATTTCCTCACATATATTTTTTCCTTCCTTAACAAAAAAAGGGCAGATGAAATCCTGAGGTAATAAAGAAGTTTCAGATACCAAATCACGAATTGCCTCAGTTCTTCTATTCCTACGAGGTCGTCGACTCAACGCTAATGAGCTCATTTTTACATTCCTTCAACACTTTCCACAACTTCTGAAAAAGATATAGTATTTATATAAATATTACTTCTTCTTCTTTAGAGGGTGTGGAAAGTGTTTAAAACTTGATTTATAGAGGGAAAACAACGTGGTTAACATGTTTAAAACTTTGTTAAAACATTGTTCAGTTTGTAAATAAAACGAGATTTTGCATGTTTGTGAACACAAGATCAACCATTTTTCAACAGGATTTTTAAGTAAAAACGTTTTGGTTTTTTTCTAATCCATATGGCAGTCTTTTTAATTTTTGAGGTTTTTCATGTTGAGCAGAGATGATGAGTTTTCTTCAGAACAAAGGAAGAGTTTGTCTCATTTCGTTACCAACCTAGAAACAAACATTTTTGCTTTGAAGAATCTTCCTGAAGTGGTGAAAGGAGCCTTATTTTCTAAATATTCTAGGTCCACATTGGGTTTGCGTTCTTTACTTTTAAAGGAGTTCTTAGAGGGTGAGGGGGGCGATTTTTTAGATAGTTCCGGAGTGGATTTTGAAGTAGGAATACATAAAGCGTCTGATTTTTATAGACGAGTCCTTGATGGATTTGGGGATGATTCTATAGGTGAATTAGGTGGTGCTCATCTCGCTATGGAAAGTGTTTCTATGCTTGCTGCAAAGATACTAGAAGATGCTCGTATAGGAGGGTCTCCTTTAGAAAAGTCTTCTAGATATGTTTATTTCGATCAAAAGGTAAAAGGGGAGTATTTATATTACCGAGACCCTATTTTAATGACCTCGGCCTTTAAAGACGTGTTTTTGGGGACCTGTGATTTCTTGTTTGATACGTATGCGGATTTGATTCCAAAAGTACGTTCTTATTTTGAAAAGATCTATCCGAAGGAATCTGAAGTATCTCAGTCTGCATATACCATTTCTTTAAGAGCTAAAGTTTTAGATTGTTTGCGGGGACTTCTTCCTGCTGCAACCCTAACGAATTTAGGATTCTTTGGTAATGGAAGATTCTGGCAGACCTTATTGCATAAAATTCAAGGACACAATCTTACGGAAATTAGACAAATCGGAGAGTCTTCTTTAACCGAACTCATGAAAATCATTCCCTCTTTTGTTAGTCGTGCAGAATCACACCATCACCACCATCAAGCTATGCTAAGCTATCGACAAACTCTCAGAGAGCAGTTAACTAGCTTGGCTGAGAAGTTTAGTGGGGGGGCTCATCCGTCTAAACAAACTGGAGTGCGCTTAGTTTATGGAGATCCTGAAGGAATCTATAAAGTAGCTGCGGGATTCCTTTTTCCTTATTCAGAACATACTTACGAAGAACTTATCAATATCTGTAAATCCATGCCTAGAGAAGACCTGATCCGTGTTTTAGAAGCAGGATCTTCATCTAGAGAAAATCGTAGACACAAATCTCCACGGGGGTTGGAGTGTTTAGAATTCGGATTTGATATCACTGCTGATTTTGGAGCTTATAGGGATCTTCAAAGACATCGAATTCTTACTCAAGAACGTCAGTTACTCACGACAAATCTCGGCTACCACATTCCCGAGCAGTTGTTAGATACTCCTATGGAAAAAGATTTTAGAGAAGCTATGGAAAAAGCTGAAGAAGCTTACAACCAAATTTCCTTAGAGTTTCCAGAAGAAGCTCAATATGTTGTTCCCCTAGCTTACAACATACGTTGGTTTTTCCATATCAACGGAAGGGCATTACAGTGGCTTTGCGAACTACGTTCACAAATACAAGGACATGAAAATTATAGAAAAATAGCCATAGACATGGTTAAAGAGGTCATCAGGTTTGATCCTATATACGAATCATTTTTTAAGTTTGTGGATTATTCCGAATGTGATTTAGGTAGGATAAAACAAGAATCACGTAAAAGATCTTTTTAGTAATTTCTTAAATATAATCTTTGCGTTTACAGGAACCTTAGAGGTTGGTATTTTTATTGCTTTCGAAGACGAAGGTCATAAAATGAAACACCTTATCGATAATAACTTGGTGAGATTTAAAAATATTTCCAAAACTAAGCAAGGAATTTTTGTGAACTTCAAAGTAAAGGGAGAAAAAGGTGGAGCATCTTTTACAGCTTCTATAGCAGTAGACATAGAATCTGCTGATGTCTCGGCAGGGGATACTTTAGAAACTATTATTGAAAGATGTGCTCAGATAGGTGTTGCAGAATTTAAGAAATGTGAGTTCCAATTTGAAGGAATAACCTGTTTGTAAACTAGTATTTCCTGGGTGTAGCGCAGCCTGGTAGCGCACTTGCATGGGGTGCAAGGGGGCGGAGGTTCAAATCCTCTCACCCAGATTTTTAAATATTCAACTTTTTAGTAATCTCGAACACCCATATATTCTACAAGCATTTCTAATTCTGAAGTGTCTTTTAACCCGTGTTGTTTAAGATGGTTTATTAAGCTAAAGCACTTGTCTTTAGAGCTCTTTAAGAGGTCTTTTGCAGCATCTACACCAAATAATAGTGCGTAATTTAGCCCTACATCTTGATCATCTTGATGTATATCCAAAATATCATCTTTTACTTGGAAAAGCAGACCGAAGGTTTGAGAAAATTCTAGTACTTGTGGAACACATTGGGGTGTTCCTCCTCCAAACAACCAACCGGAGACACAAGCTATTTCAAAAAGGGATCCTGTTTTTTTATTAATAATAGATTGAACATGTTCAGGACCATCATTATTGAAGAACATGTCTTCATATTGTCCCCCTAAAACACCGTGGATGCCAAAATTTTTATCTGTGATATCAGAAATCATATCATAAGCAAAATCTACTTCTTTAGAATCCACACCTAAAGATTTGAGTTTTTTTGCATTTAAACGAATTCGAGAATATGCAGCAGGAATCAAAGCATAAGATGCTAATAAAGCAGAAGCTTCATCGAAAGCTTTATGCACTGTAGGACGCCCACGACGCTCATCATCATCATCCATACAAGGAAGATCATCAGCGATTAATGTGGATGTATGAATGAATTCTATAGCTAATGCAGAATCTAAAACATCTCTACCCATACCGAGACCTTTAGCAATCATACATACTAACATAGGGCGAATGCGTTTACCACCGCTTGTTAATGCATATTCTACAGGAGCTCGTATAGATAATCCTTTAGGACCAAACTCCTCTAAAGAATTCTCTATAGCAGTTTCTATCATTACGCGGTAAGCTTCGAAAATATTCATAACGACCATAGAATTTGCCCTAAACTAGATAACTGTTCCGGGATAAATTGTTGTATGAGCTGGAATACAATGCCCAGGATTAATAACAGTGTTGCAACCCACAGAAACGTTTTTACCAAGAAAGGCGCCTACTTTTCTTAGTTTGGTATCCACCCGACCTTCAGCACAATTAACAGAAACGTTTTTCCCATCAAGGCGAAAATTAGCACAACGCACACCTGCACCGAGATTGACTTCTGAACTTAATACAGAATCTCCAATATAAGCGAAGTGGCCAGCTTTGGCATAATGACCAAAATAGGCCTTTTTTACTTCTGTACAGTGTCCAATAACACAACCTGTGCCTGTGATCACACTACCTCGTAGATAAGCTCCGTGACGGACTTCTGTTTGAGGGCCTATGATGCAAGGACCTACAATGTAGGCTCCAGATTCTACATAAGCTCCTTCAGCGATTTCTATGCTTTCTATATTTTTTAAAAAAGCTCCAGATTCTACAGTTCCATGAATTCCTGAGAACACGTGAGAGGATAATTTTCTATCTATTAATGCTAAAATATCCCAAGTATAATACGCTTCTGTAATGAGTTCAGGAAAAGAAAAATCTTCAGGAGAAAATAAAACAGATGCAAGTATCATGGCAGGTCATAGCTTTTTAGGATATTGTCTGGTTATGACGATTTAGTGACAAGGAGTAATCAAAAGCTGTTAGAAGGATGGGTAGATGTTGGTTCTTCGCTTGAGTCTGGAGGTAGATTATCGTTTTCTGAAAATAAATAACCAACACCGCGAATTGTAGAAATTTTAGAACCGTAAGGCCCTAGTTTTTTTCTTAAAGAAGCGATATGTACATCGACGTTTCTAGCTATAATTTCTTTGGTGTTTCCTTTTATTTCCTCAAGCAGGTGTTTTCTTAAACACAACTGACCACGATTCATAAGTAGTTTTTTTAATATTCCAGCTTCTGAAGGAGTTAAATGAATAGTTCCTTGAGGTGAGTCTATAGAAAGATTTAAAAGATGGAATGTTCGATCACCAAAAGATATGGATTCAGGAATGGCGTGTTCGAAATAATGATGATTGCGTAAAAAAGCACGAATAACAGCATCTATAACTTTAACTGTTATGGGGCGAAGTAGATAACCGCTCGCACCGTTATTCAGAATTTTTACAATAGCCTCTTCTTCAAATACATCAAATAATACAACTAAATCTGTTTCTGAAGAAATTCTACTAGAAAACATAGCTTCAGGGAGAAGTAAGTATTCACAGAAAATTAAATCAGCTTCAGGCGTATCAGTAAGAGTAGACGAGATAACAATGTTATACTCTACATTCTGAGCAAACTCTTGTAGTTGCAAAGATATACTACTGTCTTCGGTAACAAATAATATAATTTTATCTGTAAGCATGAGCAAACAAGGTAGGCTATATTATTTGAGTAACTAATACAAAATCTTTTATTTTTCAAAGGCTCTTTACAATTTTTAATTTTTTTTATGATTAAAAATAATTTTGCATAAAGACAACCCTGTATATATAATTTAACTTTAACACGTTAAAAATTAATTAAAAACGACGGTTTAAAAAAGCCGGCAGAGGCTCTGATGGTTCGCTATATACTGTTTTGCGTATTTTTTCTTTCATGCTTTGCCATGGGAGGGGGGCTTTATTTTTTATGTTCCTCGCACAACCCTTCAGTGACATCATCAGAAAGCACACAAGCTGCAGCGTTATGGGTTAATGGTCAAAAAGAACAAGTAGATTCTTTTTTACAACGTTTGCTACCGAATCAACAACGTCAGTGTCTTCTTTGTTTCCAAGGATTTATTCTGCAAAAGCAGAAAAATATGAGCCAGTCAGAGAAAGTCTTTTCTAAGATTTATAACGAAGTAGAAACAACGCAATTCTTATTTAAAGAAGAGGTTATAGGAGGGCGTATTCTTAATGCTTTTTTCTCTGAGAATATAGAACAAATGGAGGTGTTAGTTGGTGCTTTGTATCAGCAGTTCCCCAAGTCGCATTATCTTCCTTTGTTTGAGTGTCTTTTAAATTATAAGCAAAGACATTTTGATAAAGCTTTACAAGCTTTATCAGTATGGAGAAATCAAGTAAAAGATACAGAATTTTCATTATTAGATTTAAACATACAGAAATTGGTTTCAGACTTCTTTTTAGGTAATATAGAAGCTCATTGCTTGATAGAACTAGGGGAATTTTCTTCAGGAAGAACCATTCTTAATCGTATCATTGAAAAGCTACTAAAAAGAGAGTGTGATTGGGATTCTGAAATTTACGATTATGCTGTTTTAATGCTCAGTAGAAGTTACTTTTTAGAACTACAACAGTCGAATGTTTGTAAGATTTATCCAGATTACTATGAGATGATTCTTTTTTATAAGAAGAAAGTTCACGCTTTGGATCAAAGATCATATGAAAATTTTATTCCACAAGAGGAGTTGTTTTCGATGCTTGTTGAACATCTTTTTGTTGTTCCTCAAGAACGTCTATCTCCTTTAATGCAGATAATTAAGAATTGGGAACGTTTTTATTTTGATCCTAAATATGATTTGGTAATACGATCTTTAGTTGACAAGTTTTTTTCCCATCCTGAACAGGTTACCCAGCTATGTAGCTCAATTGTTTCTTTTGAAATAGAATCGCTTAGGAAACGTCTTGTAGATACCTTTGGAACTATTCTATCAGCACATGTACAAAAGGTACAAACAACAAAAGCTCAACAAACTCTTTCGATATTAAAAATTTTAGATGCAGACTTGTGGGTAAGTGAGAAGTTGATTATCTCTCCCGAGGCTCTTAAAGAGATTATTGCTAATGACGATCTAAGTTACACTAATCTAAGAAAGTATCTCAATCTTTGGGAGGAGATACAGTCGTATGACATAGATAGACAACAGCTTGTGCATTATTTAATGAAAGAAGCTAAGCAGTTATGGCATCAGGGAAATTGTGATGATAAAGCTTTGAATTTGCTCCACCTCATTTTACAGTTTACTGACTATGATATAGAAAGTGAGAACCTTGTTTTTCTATTTATAAAGCAAGCGTATAAGCAAATGTTATCTGGACATGCGATTACACGTTTATTGAAGTTAGAGGATTTCATAACGGATGAGGGGTTAACTCCTATAACCATATGTGAAGAGGTGATAGCAAATTTTTTAGCTGATGCAGAATTCTTATACATTCAAGGTGAGTATCATAAATGTTACTTTTATAGCTTATGGCTTACCAAAGTAGCCCCCTCACCATTAACCTATCGTTTGTTAGGATTATGCCTTTTTGAAAATAAGAGTTATTTAGAAGCTTGGGACTGTCTACATGCTTTACCCTCGAATGAGCGTATGATTCTAAAGTTCAGAAAGCACTAGCATTATGCCAAAAACATCTACCCAAAGATCTAGAAACTAGTTATAAAAGGGGGTAAAATGCATAGAGTTTATGCTTTCGTTAAGCCCGGATGTTTCTCACCTTCTTTATGATGTAGTTCAACAACAGATTGTTCTACCTTTAGACCTAGCTTTTGCGAAACGCCATATCTCTTCAGAATCAAAAAAAGCATTCGCATTTCTTGCTATTTCTTCTGCTCTTTGGCGTTGTGGTTATCCCTTTCTTAGTATAGAAAATGAACGTCTGTTCCCTTCAGTATCCGGCATTTCTGAAAAGTTGTTTTACGAATATTTTCAGGCTCTTCCTAACGATGTTTTGTCGTCGTTATTTGTGATAGAAAATAATAAAATTTACTTAAAATCTTTATATACAGTTCGTGAGAAACTTTTTAAAAAACTTTCTGTGTTGTCACAAGCTTCTAATCGATACAGCCTAACTACAACAACTCTATCAAGTTTATCTCAGGAGCAAAATGAGGTTTTTCACAAAGCTGTTAACAGTTGTTTTTCTTTGATCTGTGGTGGACCTGGAACAGGTAAGACATTTCTTGCTGTACAGATAATAACCGCGTTAATTAAGCGGTATCCTAAAATCCGTATAGCTATAGTCTCTCCTACAGGCAAAGCAACCTCTCATATCCGTCACATACTCTCTAAACATCATATTTCTGAGGCTAGTGTTACAATCCAAACAATACACCGATTCTTGCAAGAACATGCTTATCATCAATGTACTTCTTTTGATTTATTACTAGTTGATGAGGGGTCTATGGTGACATTTAGTCTTCTGCATAGCTTAGTCAATACTTTATCTGGGGAAAATAAACGAGGGGAAATCATTGCTGATAATTTAATTATATTGGGAGATGAGAATCAACTACCTCCTATAGGTGTTGGCGCCGGAAATCCTCTTCAAGATTTGATAGCACGTTTCCCTGAAAGAGCTCTACATCTTCATGTTTCTCATAGAGCTAAAACAAATAGAGTTCAAAATTTTGCTAAAGCTATTTTAGAAAGACAAGCCATTCCTTTTACTCCTCTGCCTCCTATGCTCACTGCACTTTCTAGGATTAAAGAGGCCTTTATAAATACCCCTTCATCTCAAACACAATTGTGTGTTTTAACTCCTATGCGACATGGTCCTTGGGGATACCTAAGATTAAATGAACTGATCTTTCGTGAAGTACAAAAAACACATCCAGAGTTGCCCATTCCTATTATGATAACAGAACGTTATGAAGCTTGGGGACTATTTAATGGCGATACGGGGTACCTTTGCCCAAAGACGCAAAAGTTATTTTTTCCTCACTCTCGCTTTATAGATGCCAAAGAGTTTTCCTATTATACCTATAACTATGCTATGTCAGTGCATAAAAGTCAGGGAAGTGAGTATGAAGATGTCATTGTTATTATCCCTAAAGGGTGTGAAACTTTTGATATTTCTATTCTTTACACAGCGATCACACGTGCTAAGAACAACATAGATGTATGGGCTGACCGAGAGACGTTGTATAAGATCATAAAAAAACCCCATAAGTATACTTGTGGGGTAAATCGTCTTCTTTAGAGAAAGCTCTTATAAACTAATAAAATCTTGAACAAAGTTTAGCACGGAAGACATCATCCAGAAAGAACCAATAATGATAGCAGATTGAGGTCCTAATAAAGCAGGAGCAAAAGCAACAAATAAACAAAGAATGTCTGCGACTAAATCGACACAATTGCACAGAAAGGAGTAGATTTTCTCTCTTAACGTTAAACGACGTTGGATAAAATTCTCGACAGAAGGTTCAAGATCTGTTGAGCGTAAAGCGCTCACTATGCTAACAACGTCATCAGCAGCGCCGCAAGCAGAACTAATTGCGGATAATCCGGTAGCAATACTGCCTAAACCTTTCGCATGTTTTCCTAAATTTACAAGTTTCAAGTTAGAGAAGCAACAAACGTTTCCTGTCGCTTTGGCAGCTAAGCGAGTAACTTTGCTTGCAATAGCAAGAGGAGATCTTAGCAGACGACTCGAAGTAACTTCTATTTCTCCGTTTGATTTTTGTATGCTTTTTGTAACTACTTTGAAACTTCCGGTAGAAGAGTCTACTTCATAGAACATAGCACCTGTTAAAAGTTGAGAGAGCAGAGTTGCTGTATCTACACAGTTATTTAAGCCTAAAGCTAATCCACACGCATTTTCTAAGGAGGTAAGCCGTGTTAGAGAGTCTTGTCTCCCCGAATTTAGCGATGCTTTAGCAATTATTGTAGAGGAACCTAAAACTCCAAATATATCTCCTAGCAGGCTGATACCATTATGAAGTTTCTTAGATTTTAGTCGAATCTGATCACAACACGTTGTTAATATGGGACTCACAGGAATGTTAGATAGACAACATCTACTAAAGCAGGAAGTAGTCATAATTACCTAATAAATTAAAATTATATTTTTGCATTAGCTCGCAAGGTAGCACGTGATTTGATACGAGCTGCTTTATTGTGTTTAAAAATGCCCCTTTTTACAGCTTTGTCAGCTACGCTGTAGACTAACTGTAATCCAGAAGCAATGGTCGTCTGATCACCAGCTTTTAAAGCTGCTTCAAATTTTTTCATCATTGTTTTTGCTTTTGACTTAAAACTTTGATTGATCAAACAACGTTTTTGCGAAGTTATAATACGTTTTTCTGCAGAAGGTCGCTTTTTTGGACCGCTCTTTTTAGTTGTTTTCTTGCCTGCCATTATTACTCCAAAAACAAGTATTTTTTATTTGAAAGAATCAACCTGCCTTAACACTTGAGTTAAGACTTGATAAGTGTGATACTGTGTTACAATAAGGGCGGAATTGTAAAAGAAAGAACAATAAAAAGAAATAAAAACAGAGGAAATGGACTGTATTTTATGGGAGAGATAAATAAACTTTTATGTAAACATAAAAATATAGAATTAATCGCACGATTTTTTCTAAAAAGACTCGGAAAATAAAGCATACTTTGTGAGTTAATGAGACAAGGATTAGAATTTTTATGTTGTTTGTGAAAAAATTTTTTCACCCGATTGCTCGGTATCATAACTACCTCTTCCCCATAGTTGCATTTCTTCTTCCCCTCATTTGTCTACCTTTTTTGTCTAACTCTCAAAAAAAATATAGCTACTTTGTTTTTTCTATTATTTCCTTAGTTGGATGGTTTTTCTCTATCGGACTCAGAGAGAAGCAGTTAAAAACAGCAGCGGGTCAACTTTTGCAGACTAAAATTCGTAAAATTATTCAGAAAGACGAGGGGTTAAGAAAAATATGTGAATCAGTTGAAGAACGCCAATACGAGAGTCAACAATTGAGATCACAGAATCAGAAACTTCTGAATCAACTACTTCACGTTCGTGGAGTATTTATGAAAACCAAATCAGATATGCAGAAATTGGAAGGGTTAGCAGCTCATTTAAGGGAAGAGAATCAATGTCTGCAGTTGCAATTAGATGCCTTATCTCAAGAATGCCGTGAAAAGGAAGAAGAGATTCGGGAAGTAAATCGTGAACTTACCGAGGCTTTAGCTTATCAGCAAGTGCTTAATGAAGAGTACCAGGCAACTTTTACAGAACAGCACAACATGTTGGATGTTCGACAAGTCTACATTGGAAAGCTGGAATCAAAAGTGCAGGATTTAATGTGTGAAATTCGTAATTTGCTCCAGCTGGAATCAAATATAGTAGAAAACCTGCCCAGACACGCTACAGCGAGTTCGCAAGAATTGCCCAAGCAACTTCTTTCGGAGTTAAAAAAAATAGCTTTTAAAATGGAGAATACAGAAGCAGCATCTTCCTTAACAGCTTCTCGTTATATACGATCCGAATCTTCTGTGCATAACTACTCCTTGGAATGTCGTCAGTTGTTTGATAATCTTAGAGAAGAAAATCTTGGAATGCTTTTTGTGTATGCTCCGCAATCACAAAGGGCAGTTTTCGCAAACTCTTTATTTAAAACTTGGACTGGATACAGGGTAGAAGATTTTTTAAAAATGGATGAGGATATAGTTGTTTCTGGTTTACCTCAATGGGAGGCAGATCTTCGTCTCTATGATCGGCAAGAGCGATCAGGAAAAATAATAATCAAAACAAAAAACCATCGTCAAATTCCTTTTTACTATTGTTTAACTGTTTTAAATAAAGGCCCACTACACAAGCATGTTTTGGGTGTTCTTTATCCGGTGCGTATAGATGCTCTTCGTGGATAGACCTATCATCGACCATGCTTATTAAAAATCCCTAGATTTCCTATATTTCTTTGGCTAAACTATTACCCAAAGGCTAGGGCCCTATTATTTTGTTGCAACCCAATAATCAAATGCTCATGAATACACAAAATGGCCAGGCTATGGAAGCGGCTCATGAAGAAGAAGCTCAGAAAAAGTTAGAAGAACTCGTTTCTCTTGCTAAGGATCAGGGTTTTATTACTTACGAGGAGATCAATGAGATCCTTCCCATGTCTTTCGATACCCCTGAACAAATCGATCAAGTGCTGATTTTCCTTACAGGAATGGATATTCAAGTCTTGAACCAAGCGGATGTAGAACGACAAAAGGAAAGAAAAAAAGAAGCCAAAGAGCTAGAAGGCTTAGCCAAGCGTACAGAGGGGACTCCTGATGACCCTGTACGTATGTATTTAAAAGAAATGGGAACCGTTCCTCTTTTAACTAGAGAGGAAGAGGTTGAAATTTCTAAAAGAATAGAAAAAGCTCAAGTTCAAATTGAACGGATTATCTTACGTTTTCGTTATTCTTCAAAAGAAGCTATCTCTATTGCACAATATCTCATCAATGGAAAAGAACGTTTTGATAAAATCATTTCCGAAAAAGAAGTAGAAGATAAAACTCATTTCTTAAAGCTGCTTCCTAAGTTAATCAGTTTGCTTAAGGAAGAAGATGCATATCTAGAGTCTTTGCTGTTAGCTTTAAAGCAAAATAATTTATCGAAAAAAGAGAGTGCGAAATTAAACGAGGATTTGGAAAAGTGTCGTATTCGTACTCAAGCTTATCTGCGTTGTTTACATTGTCGTCACAATGTTACTGAAGATTTCGGTGAGGTTGTCTTTAAAGCATACGATTCTTTCTTACAATTGGAGCAGCAAATTAATGATTTGAAGGTTCGAGCAGAAAGAAATAAGTTTGCGGCAGCAAAATTAGACGCTGCTAAGCGTAGATTATATAAGCGAGAAGTCGCAGCAGGAAGAACTCTGGAAGAGTTCAAAAAAGACGTGCGTATGCTGCAGCGTTGGATGGATAAGAGCCAGGAAGCTAAAAAAGAAATGGTCGAGTCTAACCTTCGTTTAGTGATTTCCATAGCTAAAAAATATACAAATCGCGGCCTTTCCTTCTTAGATTTGATTCAAGAGGGGAATATGGGCTTGATGAAAGCTGTAGAAAAATTCGAATATCGCAGAGGATATAAATTTTCTACTTATGCCACATGGTGGATTCGTCAGGCTGTTACACGTGCTATTGCAGATCAGGCACGAACCATCCGTATTCCTGTGCACATGATTGAAACTATAAACAAAGTTCTTCGTGGTGCTAAGAAATTAATGATGGAAACAGGCAAAGAACCTACACCAGAGGAATTGGCCGAAGAGTTAGGATTAACCCCTGATCGGGTGCGGGAAATTTATAAAATTGCTCAGCATCCAATTTCTTTACAAGCAGAGGTTGGTGAGGGAGGCGAAAGCTCCTTTGGCGACTTTTTAGAAGATACTGGTGTGGAGTCTCCAGCAGAGGCTACGGGCTATTCTATGCTTAAAGATAAAATGAAAGAGGTGTTAAAAACCCTTACGGATCGTGAACGTTTTGTTTTGATTCATCGTTTTGGTCTTTTGGATGGCAAGCCTAAAACACTAGAAGAGGTGGGTTCAGCATTTAATGTGACTCGAGAGCGTATTCGTCAGATTGAAGCTAAGGCTTTAAGAAAAATGCGTCACCCGATTCGTTCAAAACAATTGCGAGCTTTCCTCGATCTTTTAGAAGAAGAAAAAATCACGGGTAAAGCAAAGAATATCAAGGGAAAATAACTCGAATCATTTTATAACTTTTAGGTGTCACCGCAGAATCGTATCAACTCATTATTCCAGATTTTCGTGTATGGGTGCGTCTTGGATGTTCTTCAGAGGAACGTTATTTTAAGCAGCCCATTTTAGTTTCTATCGCCCTTTCTTTCTTTAAAGAGCCATCTGTTTGTGTTTCAGATGATCTTGGGGATGCATGTTGTTATATTGAAATTACTTCTTTAATAGAAGAAGTGGCCTCTAGCAAGCCTTGTGCTTTAGTAGAGCACTTATCTAAGATTTTAATGGATGCTTTAGAAGCAAAGTTAAAAGACAAGGTTTCTAAAATAGATTTAGAAGTGCGTAAAGAACGCCCTCCTGTTCCTAACTTGCTACAGCCCATTTGTTTTAAGATAAGTAGGGAAGTTTCACTATGATAACCAAGCATTTTATTTGTTTATCTCTAGGTTCTAATCTAGGAAACCGTTTTGAAAATTTTCGTAAAGCGTTCTCTCTTTTAAAAGAGTTGGGTATAGAAGATTTACAAAGTTCCATAATTTTGGAGACAAAGGCTTTATTGCTGCCTAACTCACCAAAAGAATGGGACTTGCCTTTTTTTAATTCCGTACTTATTGGAAGGACTACACTATCTCCAAAGCAGTTATTGTCAGGGATAAAACATATAGAATGTAAGCTTGGTAGAGATCCTAATGCCTTGCCTTGGTCTCCTAGGATTCTAGATGTGGATATTCTGTTATATGGTGATGAAAATTACCAACAGGATGACATAACTATACCTCATAATAGGATTTTAGAAAGACCGTTTTTACTTTCTCTTGTGGCATCGTTATGCCCTACTAGAAAACTCAATCAACCGGATTCTGAATTTCATTTAAAAACTTTTGGAGAAATAGCCCATTGTCTACCTTATCCTCAAGAGACTGTTCTTAATAGCTTTTCTCCTACTACCTTTTTAATGGGAATAGTTAATGTTACGGACAATTCTATTTCTGATGGGGGATTATATATAGATCCTTCTAAAGCTGTTGCTCATGCAGAGCAATTATTTGCTCAGGGGGCTTCCGTGATAGATTTTGGTGGGCAAGCAACTAATCCTAAAGTTAAGCAGTTGATTGACATAGATCAAGAGTGGGCCCGTTTAGAGCCTGTACTAAAGCTTTTAGCTGAAAAATGGTCAGGATGTATGCAATATCCGGACGTTTCATTGGACACATTTTATCCTGAGATTGTTAGGAGAGCTTTAGAGATTTATCCAATTCGATGGATAAATGATGTTTCTGGTGGGTCTAAGGAAATGGCTGAGATTGCGAAGGAGGCGAATTTATTATTAGTTATCAATCATTCATGTTCTCTTCCCCCACGTTCTGATAAAACGTTAGCTTTTACGACATGTGCTTCAGACCAGTTGTTAAGTTGGGGAAAGAAGCAAATCGAAGCTTTTGTTGCTTTGGGATTGAGCGAAGATCAAATTATTTTTGACCCAGGAATAGGTTTCGGCACGACTCCCATACAAGCATTGAATATATTACACAGAATGGAAAAATTCCGAGAGCTTGGTTGCTCTACGTTAGTAGGTCACTCAAGGAAATCGTGTTTCTCTTTGTTGGGGAAATATGATGCTAAAGATCGTGACTGGGAAACTGTGAGCTTATCGGTTTTGTTACAACAGCAAGGAGTGAATTACTTACGTGTTCATGATGTTGAAGCAAACCAAAGGGTTTTATCCGCAGCAGCATGGCCTGGGATTTATGTGTAAAATACTTGGTATAGTTGCTTGTGACCCTCGGGGAGTAATAGGAAATCAAGGAAAGCTTCCCTGGAACTATCCTGAAGATATCAAATTTTTTTCCAAAACTATAGGGGGTCATGCCCTAATCATGGGGAAAAGGACTTTTGAGGGTCTTCCCGATAAGTATAAGAAGAATCGGAAGATTATTGTCTTTTCTAGGAATTATCATGAAAGTTTCGAGAATGTGATATGGGTATCTTCGTTAGAGGAATTTACTCGTTTAGAACAACCTTCTTCTATTTTTCTTCTTGGTGGAGGAGAACTGTTTTCTTTATTTTTAGAAAATCGGATGGTGCATGGGTGTTTCATAACTCATATTCATAAGTGTTATGAGGGAGATGTTTTCTTCCCCCTATCTTTAGTAAAAGGGTGGAAAAAGACTATTTTAGATGAGAAAGAGAACTTAACATTTTGTTTTTATGAAAATTTCGCCGATTGTCACTCGTAGAGTTCATGTTCATGATGATATTTACGAAATTTTAGATGAGTCTCTTCCGCAGTTGGCGGAGAATTCTATAATTGCTTTATCTTCAAAAGTTTTGAGTCTTTGTGAAGGTGCTGTTGTTGATGTAAAAACAACAACCAAGGAGGCATTAATTAAAAAAGAATCAGAGGCTTATGTTTATTCTGAGCTTCATGATATGTATCTCACTAAGAAGCAAGGAATTTTGATTCCTTCAGCGGGGATTGATGAATCTAATGCTCAGGATTACTATGTTTTATATCCGCGAGATTTATTAGCTTCAACAAATGCTTTAGGCATATGGTTGAAGGATAGATATCGCTTAGAAAATTTAGGAGTGATAATAGTAGATAGTCATACGACACCTATGCGTCGAGGTGTTTTAGGATTAGGATTATGTTGGTATGGATTTTCTCCCCTATACAGCTATATAGGGAAGCCTGATTGTTTTGGCCGTCCCCTACGCATGACGCAAATTAATCTTTTAGATGCTTTAGCAGTTTCTGCTGTACTTTGTATGGGAGAGGGAAATGAACATACTCCCATAGTGCTTATAGAAGATGCGCCTAAAATCACTTTTCGTTCTTTGCCTACGCTGCAGTCCGATTTATCCACATTAGATATTGATGAAGGAGAGGATTTATACGGTCCTTTGCTTCGTTCTGTAGCTTGGGAGTCCACATAATTTTAATTTTTTGGAGGCGTTAATGAAACCTTGTTTGGATTTACTAGATAAAAATATCAATCAGAAACATATGTTAAACCATACTTTCTATATGAAATGGTCTAAGGGAGAGTTAACTAAAGAGCAGCTAAGAGCATATGCAAAGGATTACTATCTTCACATTAAAGCTTTCCCTCGTTATCTTTCAGCAGTCCACAGCCGTTGTGATAATTTAGAAGCGCGTAAATTACTTCTTGATAACCTTATGGACGAGGAAACAGGGAACCCTAATCATATAGATCTATGGAAAAATTTTGCCTATGCTTTAGGTGTTACTGAAGAAGAGTTAGAAAATCACGTCCCTAGTGAAGCAGCCCAAAAGAAAGTAGCTACATTTTTACGCTGGTGCTCTGGAGATTCATTATCAGCTGGTATTTCGGCTTTATATACTTATGAAAGCCAAGTCCCTGCAGTTGCAGAGACAAAAATTTCTGGATTAAAGCAATATTTTGGTTTTACTGCTCCTGAAGATTACGAGTACTTCTCAGTACATCAAGATGTTGATGTAAGACATGCTCGTGAGGAAAGAGAGTTAATAGAAACACTACTTAATAATGATTGTAATAAGGTTTTACAAGCTTCTCGGGAAGTCTGTGATGTTTTGTATAACTTTTTAGATACTTTCTTAGATGAGAAAGATTCTTGCTCAACAATTTCTACTACTTCAGATTCCAAATCTTCTTCATGTCGTTGTCATTGCGGTCATTAATGAGCTGTTTCTCCTTCTCTTGATTAAATCAAGAGAAGGGTGTTAAAACATTTAAGCTACAGGTTGCACAGTAGGCTCTTCTTTCTTTTCTTCAACTGTAGTTTTTGATGAAGCAGTCACTTCGAAGATACGTTTTTCTAATTCTTCGAGTAATTTCTTATTTTTCTTGAGTTCTTCACGAACAGCTTCTCTTCCTTGTCCTAATTTACGATCTTGATAGTTAAACCATGATCCTTTTTTCTCGACGATATTATGTTCTACAGCCAGATCTAAAATGCATCCTGCTGAAGAAATACCCTCGTTAAAGAGAATATCAAATTCTGCTGTTCTGAATGGAGGTGCGAGTTTATTTTTAGCAACTTTTACTTTTATCCGATTTCCAAGATCGAAGTTTTCATTACCTTTGATCGCTCCTATACGACGAATATCCATACGTATTGATGAGTAGAATTTTAAAGCGCGTCCGCCTGTTGTTGTTTCGGGATTGCCGAAACTTACACCTATTTTCTCTCGGATTTGATTAATGAATATAGCACAGGTTTGACTACGTGCTAATGTTGCTGTCAGCTTACGTAATGCCTGAGACATCATACGTGCTTGTAATCCTACATGTACATCACCAATATCGCCTTCGAGTTCACTTTTAGGAACCAAAGCGGCTACAGAGTCTATGACGATAACATCAACGGCTCCTGATCTTGCTAGTAACTCAGCTATGCTTAAGGCATCCTCACCACAATCTGGTTGGGAGATCATAAGATCATTGATATTCGCTCCTATAAGGGAAGCATAACTAGGATCTAAAGCGTGTTCTGCATCGATATAAGCAGCAACACCCCCAATTTTTTGCGCGTTCGCCACAATGTGGGTGGCGAGCGTAGTTTTCCCCGAAGATTCAGGGCCAAAGATCTCAACGATCCTGCCTTTTGGAACACCTCCGATGCCTAATGCTAAATCTAAAGACAGGGCCCCCGTTTTTATAGTAGAGATCTCATGAGATGCTGAGTGTTTCCCTAGACTCATGATAGATCCAGAGCCAAATTGTTTTTCAATATAGGCAATTGCTGCTTCTAGTGCTTTTTTACGATCAGGTACATTCATTTATATAGGTGCTCCTTTTTTCCACACTTTCTATGCAATAGTCCTGCGTTTTGGACTTTGAGAGAAGAATGGGTAAGCTTCTTCTCGTAACTTAGCTAAGAGATGTCAGAGTGGTGATTTTTGATGATGGATGTATGCTTGGCTTTTCTTTTGGTTTTTATGGATAACCCAATTTTTCACACTAGTCAAGATAGAAAGCAGTTGTAAATGTAACATTTTCTGTATCTGTAGGTTTGTTGCAATTATTAGATAAAAGATTTTTCGTGGTTCACCTTGACAGTGGATTGTCATCATACACAGAGGGTGTGTTATTGACAATTCACAGATTTTTCAATGTGAAGACAAAGGTATTGGTAATGAAGAAGTAAAAAATCTCTGGAAAGTATTTATGAACACGTTTCCGAGAAAAATATTAAGCTAAAAATACTTGGGATAAGGGAATATCATGAGATTCTCTAGAAAGAATTGTAGTTTTTTGTTCTCTAAATCCTAAGCCTATAGAGATAAGGTGTGGGTGTTTTGCTAACCAACGATCATAAAAACCACCACCATAGCCCAGGCGGTAGTTATCGTTATCAAAAGCTAAGGCGGGAACAAGAACATGTGTGATATCTTGTGGTGAGATATATTTTAAATTGAACTCAGCGAGACGCAAGGGGTGTACTATCTTTGAGAGATTGTTGAGTGAAGAAACCTGGACGGGCGTCAGTTCATGATTATCTATTTTAGGTAGTGCTAGGGAGAATTGTTCGATCAGAATCTGATTGGCTAAATTTATGTTAACTTCTGATCGAAAAGGGACAAAGGAAAGGACACAACTTCCTTTAGGTAGTAGACGAACAAAAGAAGCCATTGCTTGAGAGGCTTGTGATAACCTAGGTTCTTGTATAGATTGTCGTAGTGAAGAAAAAAATTTTCGTTGTTTTTTTTTGTCAGTAGTTACGGAAGTATCCATAGCTAATTAATTAATTAATGGTTTGCCATCTTGATAAGGGATTTTTTTAGTAATCGTTCCTGAAGATGTGAACAATACTGCTGTGCCACAACCTTTATCTATCTTAGAATAGGGGTGTCGATCTCCGGGGCGGAAATATTCGCCTTTTACAAGCAACTCGTTGTCATATTCTTCGGTAGCCATGATCTGCCCCTCAGGATAATACAACGTTAATAGACCTGATTTTTTATTATTTATCAATTCTTTACAGCTTTCTAGAGATCCATTCGGATACCAGGTCTTTACGGGGCCTTGTAAAATGCCGTGATTCCATGTTAAAAGGAGTTTAGATTTTCCAGAATCGGGATAGAAAAATAGCTCTTCACCATGTTTTACGCCTTCAGATAATGTGTATGTTTGAAGAATTTGATTGCCGAGACCATCGAATACAGTCACGTTTCCATGAGGCTCCCCACGGACGAACACCCGTGTTTCTACAATAGAGTGTTTGCCATAGATAGCTTGCGTTCCGTTGCCGTTGGTGATTTCAGAAAATATTTGATGAGTTTCAGGATCTAGGTAATAGCCTTTTAACAATAGACCATTATCGTATTCTTCTTCAGAGAGCACAGTGTTAGAACGTTCTTCATAGCGTATGGATATGCTGTGCTTTTCTCCATCTTGATATGTCTGCTTTTTTAGTAGGAATCCTTCAGATGTATACGTGAGGAAATCACCATGAGCGCGGCCTTTATGATAAGAGCACTCTTTCCAGACCTGACCATTAGAATGGTAGTAATATGAGGTTCCTTGGAGTAAACCCTTATCATAATTAATAGCAGCTTCCAGTATGCCTTCGTCATTGTGTGCTAGAGTCGTTCCATGGAATAACCATCCTGATTCTGCTGAAGGATGAAGATCTGCAATTCCTCCTATGACTTCTGCTTGGATTTTGATTTTTCCATTACTATGCCATTCTCGGTAACGTCCACACGCACGGTTATTCACGCACTCGAGATACTGTTTTAACTGTCCGTTGGGGTGGTAGGTTGTCAAACAAGAGACATTTTCTCCTCGTGCGTTTTTATACATACGCATGACTTTTTGATAAGGTTGAGGAGAGAGAAAATCTACTTTAGAGTATTTTTTTAGCTTCTCTTTAGAGCAAATTGTCTCCGATAAGCCATTCCTATCAATGATGTTAATTCCTGTTAGTGTTAGTTTCTCATAAGTTCCAGAGGCATACCCCGGAGTCATACAAGCACAACATAGAAGAAATAAACATAAAAATTTTCTTACAACCATCGACTTATAGCCTCAGCGTTTATAGACCACACCTGATTGTTTAATGGTGTAGTATGTTTTGTCATTTCCCAATGTGTAAAGAAGGCCAAAGGTGCTTTGGGGTTATTGGCATCGAATAAATAAAAAATTTCTTCAACATTATCACTATCAGCTTCTACGGGATTTTCCAGACGAAGTGATATCAGATCATCGGCAATCTGCCCGATAAACCATATCACCTGATTGTTTGATGAGAGAAACATTTGTTTCCTGCACCACACTTCTTTACTCTGAGAAATCAAGGAATTGTCTTTGAGGGATGCTAACCGATCTTGCTCCCTACCTAATAGGCGAATTTGCTTACTTGCTTGGAGGAGTTCTTGGGGTTGGATATTTTTATGATGTCGTTTGAGGTGCTCATTCTTGTTCTTGATTAGTTCGCATTGATCTTTCATCAACTTTAAGGTAAGAATGTGCGAGTTTAGAGCTTCCCAGCGCTTTGTTGTCCGGGCGTGTTTATAGACAATCCCTATAATAGGAAGGCAGCTAACTAAACTCAAAGCAATAAGAGCACAAATTAAAGACCATTTTTTCATAGGACTTCCTGGGAAACTATAGTGAATTGTAACTCAAAAGCGCGTCCGCTAGACGATGTCTGCATGATGTTAGAGAGTTTAGGATGCATAGATATTTTGCGGAGGAATTCGGACACGTCTTCAGGATTTCCTTCTCCCTTGACAGAAATATTTGCTTTGTAAGGTAAGGTAGGATTTTGCTGCGAAGGGAAGGACACCAAGGAATAACAGAAGTATGAAAGTTTCACGGAGGGGGTATTCTGCGACATCGAAGAAAGAAACAGCATAGTTTCTTTGCTTGTTGGAATTGTTGGGAGGTAGGGGTACTCGGGGTGAGAATATGAAGATACAGCAGTACGCAGAGCTTCTTCTAAACCGTGAAGAGATTTAGGCGTGTTTGGGATTTCCGGACACGCCAAAGCAAAGTGTTCCCGCACGCGGTGAGAAAGAGAGGCGAGTTTTAAAGTAGAACCTATACCTACGATTGCCGAGGATAGTAATGCAAGTTTCCCTATAACCAGAGCTGAGCGTTTAAACCAATGCTTTTGAGATTCCGAACAGTTAAACACGGGGTTGTAGGGTAAGACAAGAGTTCTTTTTGAGGCACTGTGATATGCTGTGGTAATAGCGTCACCGTAATTTGCCCATTCTTCTTCCTCCAAACCAAAGGTTGTTGTTTGGCAGGAAACCAAAGGGAGAGAGAGTTTGTGTTCTAAAGATTTTTTTAATCCTTCAGGAATATGTGCAGTGTGAATAGCGGATAGCTCTATAGAAGGATAAGTTTCTTTTACGTAATCTAATGTTGTTAAAACATTCTCGGAGTTGTTTTGAGCGTTGCCAAACGATCTAGAGACTAAAACTGCGCCATTTTGGACAAAAAGGCATGTGGTCTCAGAAGAACCTGTATAAACTAAGAAATACGCGGGAAGAGCTTTTAAGGGGGTCTGCTGCACAAGAGAGAATATGTCTGCGGGTTGGCAAGATATTCTATCAGGAAAAATACGCGCTTTATGTAGAAGGGCTACCTCGCGTTCTGCTGTAGCTTTTTGAGTTACCCAAAGGGTTACAGGAGTTTCTCCGTACTCATTTCTTTTCCCTAACCTAGGAGCAACTATTAAAGAATTCCAAGGGAAAGGCGCGTTAGTTTCTAAATCTGTTAAAGCTATTTTTAAAATATTATTTCTATTTCTTAATGAGGAAAGCGAACTTCTGATTAAACTATCAGTTCCTCTTAACGAAAATGCGATAGACGATGTTAAATATTTTTTTGGTAGCAACCATTCTTGATCTTTAGAAATGTGTTCGCAATGGGAAACTATCCATCCTTTACATGTTTTCTGCAAAATTGCTATTTTAATAGTGTTATTTGCATCTAGGGTTACCCCTATATGGTATATGGGCAGTTTAAAATCCATAGTACGGTGTTCTTAAAAAATAAAGGTAACCATTTTAAAGAATAAATGGCTGTTTTTCAAGAAAAACACATATTAATTGTTTATAAAGGGGAAAGGAATGATATCTTATTTTTTGAAAGCAGCTATTAATGTTTATAGTTTTTTAATCTTAGTGTATATTCTTGCCTCTTGGGTTCCTGAATGCCACAATACAAAATGGTATCAATACGTATATAAATTTGTAGAGCCTTATCTAGCTTTATTTAGAAAATTTATCCCGCGGATTGGCTTTATCGATATTAGCCCTTTAATTGCTCTACTTTGTTTAGAAGCTGTTCCTTTTATTGTGTTACGAACCCTAAGGTTTGTTATTCTTAATATTTTTCAGTACCCATGGCTTCTTCAATACGTATAGGAGATATTTTATTAAAATCTCCTGTAGTTTACGCGCCTCTAGCAGGTTTTTCAGATTATCCTTACCGGAAAATGTCATCATTTTATGGCCCTCCCGCGCTAATGTTTTGTGAGATGGTTAAGGTTGAGGGTTTGCACTACTCCCCTTCGCGCACTCTCAAGCTTTTAGAATATTCTGAATCTATGCGTCCCATAGGGGGGCAGCTTTGTGGTAGTAAGCCTGAAGTGGTTGCAGAAGCTGCTAAGGTTTTGGAAGGTCTAGGCTTTGATTTAATAGACTTAAATTGTGGTTGTCCTACAGACAGGATCACAAAAGATGGCAGTGGGTCAGGATTGTTAAAATCTCCAGAACTTATTGGGAAAGTTTTGGAGAAGATCATAGAGGCGGTCTCTATTCCTGTTACTGTAAAAATACGTTCCGGATGGGACTGCAGTAATATTAATGTTGAAGAAACAGTACGTATTATAAGAGATGCTGGCGCAAGTGCTGTTTTTGTGCACGGAAGAACGCGAGCTCAAGGTTATGTTGGTCCTAGTAATCTTGAATACATAGCGCGAGCGAAAGCTGCAGCCGGCAAGGATTTTCCTGTATTTGGGAATGGGGATATTTTTTCTCCAGAAGCAGCTAAGCTGATGTTGGACTCTACGCAATGCGATGGTCTACTTGTTGCCCGCGGTACTATGGGAGCTCCTTGGATAGTAAGACAAATAGAAAGTTATCTTGCGAGCGGAGCATATCAACAAGTCCCTTTTTCTAAGAGAAAACAGGCTTTTATTCAGCATTTGCAGTGGGTGGAGGAATACTATCAAAGTGAAGCAAAGTTTCTTTCTGAAACGCGGAAACTTTGTGGTCACTATTTAATATCTGCTTCTAAAGTGCGGTTTCTTCGCTCAGCTTTATCTAAAGCTACATCAGTGCAAGAAGTCTATCGGCTGATTGATAGTTATGAAGAAGCTGATGACGAGGATGGGGATTAACCAGATTTGAATAAATGCTGATTTAGTAGTTTTGGCAATTGGAACATATCTACAGGTTCGGGGCCAATAATAGCTTCAAACTTATCGTCAGGCAGCAACATCTTTTTATTCTCAGGGGATTGTAGATTATGGTCTTTGATGTATTGCCAGACTTTCTTTGTGGCTTCTCCACGTCCTACAGGTTCGGAGCCAATCACCAGCGCTAATTGAGGAGATGGTGTAAGTAAAGCCCCTGCTTTAGGGGTTTTTCGAGTCTTTCCTTCGCTTTTCTTTTTTTTAGCAGTTGTTTTAGTCATTTTGCTGCTGGATTTTGTAGTAGCTTTTTTCTTCCCTGTTGTTTTCTTTTCGTAAGGTGTTTTTGGAGTTCCTGTGTACTTTGTAATAACAGCATCTATAGTGTTACCTATCACACTGCAGTCAGGATATTCTGAGCAAGAATAGAATGTTTTATTGTAACGAGAACGTTTTTTTAAAATTTTCCCTGAGCAGCCAATGGCAGGACAAGGAATAGCTTCTTCTTTTTCTACTTCCTCGCCTTTCTTATGAATAGAAATCGTTCCACGACATTGAGGATAGTTTAAGCATCCTAAAAATGTTCCAAAACGCCCGTGGCGAACTTTCATATCCCCACCGCAAACAGGGCAAGGGCTATTCCAAGGTGTATCAACAGCATAATCGTCTTTATTGAAAGCAAGTTCTTCTTCAGAAGTTTTAAAATCACACTCAGGGTATTCGGAACATCCGTAAAAATAACGATTTTTTGCCCAGATTTTAACAAGTTTTCCTTTGTGACATGCGGAACATACAATATCGGTAATCACTCGAGGGATAACAGCTTCTTTTTCTGCAGTAGTGACTACAGGAAGAAATTGGTCCCAAAATTCTTTAAGAAGTAATTTCCAAGACTTTTTATTGTCAGCAATAAGTTCTAGCTCATCTTCCATAAGAGCTGTAAAACCTATGTCCATAATCCGAGGAAAGTTTGTCTCAAGAAATTGCGAGATAATTTTTCCGAGTTCTGTAGGGCGTAAGCGCTGATTTTCCTTAATAGTATACTCACGACTTTGAATTTTATTCATAATCGTTGCGTATGTGGAGGGTCGACCAATGCCTGATTTTTCTAACTCTTTTACTAAAGAAGCTTCTGTAAACCTCGGTAAAGGTTTTGTAAAAGCTTGTTCTGCAGAAACCTTTTCCTTATCTAAAACGTCCTGGGCGTGTAGTTGAGGAAGCGATAGATTTTCTTCTTCAGTTGTATCATCATCAAGTTTTTCTTCGTATACTGCGAGAAAGCCTTTAAATTTCAATAATGATCCAGACGCACGCAAATCTATTTTTACATTTGTTGAAATCGTCATCGCTAACGTATCGTAAATCGCAGGATTCATCTGGGAAGCAACACAACGTTTCCAAATAAGAGAATAAAGCTTGAGTTGATCATCGGAGAGTTTCCCTTCAAGCTTATCGGGAGATAAATAGATATCTGTGGGGCGAATCGCTTCGTGAGCATCTTGGGTCATCTTTTTTGTGGTGTAGAGATTAGGAGACTTCGGAAGGTATTCTTGTCCAAATGTGTTTTGTATATAATCTCTCACGTTATTTAATGCCTCGGGATCAATACGTACAGAATCTGTACGCATATAAGTAATTAATCCTGTAGCACCTTCGTTATCTAACTCGACACCTTCATATAATGTTTGAGCCACTGACATAGTTTTAGAAGAAGAAAATCTGAAATGACGACTTGCTTCTTGTTGCAAAGTGGATGTAATAAATGGTGGCGCTGCATTACGTCGTTTTTCTTTCGCTTCTACGCGAGTCACTCTGTAGGAAGCGTCTTCTAACAGCTGAGCATAATGTTGAGCTTGAGCTTCAGAGCTAATTAATAAAATTTCATCTTCGGTTTTTCCCTTAGGGAGTTCTTTTTCCCACTTTTTCCCGTCAGCAGAATATAGGTGGGCCCAGAATGTCTTAGATGTTTTAGGGTCTTGGAGGAAAACACGAATATTCCAATATTCAGTAGGCACAAAGGCTTCTATGGCTTTTTCACGATCAACCACAAGCTTGAGTGCTACGGATTGCACGCGTCCTGCAGATATGCCAGATCTTTGTTGTAGCTTACGACTTAAAATAGGAGAAATTTTATAACCAACAATACGATCTAACAGGCGACGGGCTTGTTGAGCATTTACTAGAGCCATATCGATTTCTCGAGGATGCTTTAAAGCTTCATTAACAGCACCTTTGGTAATTGCATTGAAGGATATCCTTTGCATATGAGTATTTTTAGGAAGCTGATTTGCAATATGCCAGGCAATCGCTTCCCCTTCTCGATCTGGGTCAGGAGAGAGATAGACAATATCACAACTGGAGGCTAATTTACGAATTTGACTGATAACTTCTTGTTTATCAGGAAGAACTTGATAGTTAGGTTCGAAATCATGTTCGATATCGATACCAAATTCCTTGGCGGGAAGGTCAACAACATGTCCTAGTGATGAAGCGAAAATAAAACCTTTCCCTAAGAGTTTTTGTAAGGTTTTAATTTTAGCGGGAGATTCCACTACGATTAAGGATTTTTTCATTTATATTAAATGGCGAACTCCACATTTTACTTGGAGTAAAACCGCCTCTCCTTTTTTATTGTTTTTATTCCCTATCTAAAAAAAATCCTCATGCAAGCAACGATTATTTAATGCAAGCTTTCACTACTGATACGTATTTCAGCTCACTTTAAATAACGGACAAACTAGAAATTTTGACAATAACCTGCTTATATGAAGAGGAAATCTTCAAAATAAAGAAGGATTATAAATAGGTAATTTTATTTTTTCTCTTAGAAGAAAAAATCGCTGACTATAGAGACTTTCATGTCCCTATAATTTCTATGATTTGTAGAGCTTGCCCTTCATATAAACATGTAGAAACCGCAAAACTCAAATTCTTCAATAGAGATTAAACCAGAGGGCCTGGCATGTCCTAATCGTTATTCAGTATGAAGTAGATTCTTTTCAAGGGAATAATGTAGTACTTAAGAAATGTATCTCTACACGAAAACTTTAATAAGAATAATTCTTGTTTTTGAAAGTTGAAACGATAAGAAGCAAATCTTACATCTAACGAGAATATTTACTCAAAAAATGCTTACTGTTGATTTGTTAAAGTTTTTGATTTTAACAATGGATAAGAAGAAATTCTGATAGCACTAGTATCTTAGAAATATGGAACTAAAACGTGGAAAAGTTTGAGTTTTTAATTCCTCCAAAAACTTTGGAGGATGATCTCCTGGATTTGAACAAACAAGGAATATTAGCTGGGCCTGAAGAATTAAAAGCACCTTTTTTATATCGTGCTCAAGATATTATTGATAATGCTCCTGATTATCCCACCGCATTCCCTCCGAGATTACAAGAGATTTTTGATATTAATCCTACACATTTAGAAGTTATATATTCTAATGAAGGGATGGATGTTTGGGAGGCTGGGTGCACATGGATAACCAACAACTATGTAACCATACAGCTACGCAAACATCTACGTAAAGCCGCGCGTTGGTTTTATATGTATTCTAAAGAAGAAATTCTTTCTCATGAAGCCGTACACGCTGCACGTATGAAGTTTTATGAACCTATGTTTGAAGAGGTTTTAGCTTATCAAACCTCACCAAAAGTTTGGAGGCGCTTTTTAGGACCATTATTTCGTTCTCCAGGAGAGCACTACTGCTTATTTTTCTTTGTTCTTTCTGGGCTAGGGTTAGCTTTATGGTCTCCTTTAGTAGGTCTTGCCTGTATTCTTGCTACACCTGTGTATTTCGGGACAAGATTATTGATCATACAGAGCTATTTTCGTCGTGCTATGAAGAAAATCCGTAAAATGCTGGGGATTCCTCCTTTATGGGTAATGCTAAGACTTACAGATGCTGAGATTCGTATGTTTGCAACACAACCTATTCCGGTTCTTGAAAAATATGCTAGAGAACAGAAATTAGAAAATGTTCGCTGGCAGCAAATCTATATAGCGTACTTTACCTAATTGCTAAAATGTAAAACCGCTTTACATTTGCGAATGAGTTTTTCTTTTATAAGCAGGGAGAATTTTTAATTGTGTTCGGTATTTAGCTACCGTACGACGGGCACATTGGATGCCCTGTTGTGAGATGCGTTTGCTAATATCAGCGTCAGACAAAGGTGTTGTTTCAGAGGCTACCCATTGATGAATCCATTGTAATATAGTTTCTTTGGATTGAGAATCACTAGTACTTGCAGTACGAGGGAAGAGGTGTTTCAGAGGTATGATGCCAATAGGGCCTGCCAATGTTTTATTTTCTATAGCACGAAATATCGTAGATTCATGATAGGGCAATTCTTTCGATAAATTTTTTACAGACAATGGTTTAGGGCATGATGTTTTGCCCAGGAGAAAGTTTTCTTGATGAGGCAGGATTTTTTCAATAATAGAAAACAATGTTTGTTCTCGTTTTCTTAAGTTTTTAATCAGCCATTTAGCAGAAAGAATTTGCTGTGTGAGGGTCTTTTTTTCCTCTCTAGGTAGCTGTTCATAAATATGAAATACTTCGCTATTAAGTTTTATAGGAGGTAGTCCTTTGGAACTGATTTGAATCTCCCAAACCCGATCTTTTTTAGTGACATAGACGTCAGGAAGCGCGGGTTGTATATTGGAGGAGGAAGCATACCCTTTGGCAGGGCACCACGGGACTGTAGTTAATGCATTTTTAAGAGCATGTCTTAAGTCTGAAGGGGAGCAGTGACATTTCTTTGCTATACGGAGGAAGTCACAGTTAATCAAAAGAGAGTAGTGCTCTTTGATAATCTTGTAAGCAAGATAGTGTGGGGAGCCTTCTAAATGTAAGAGCCAATAATCTTGTAGAGATGGAGAAGCAATGCCCAGAGGATGGAAATGTTGGATCGTTTTCCATACTTTATAAATAGTCTCTAGAGAAACTTCAAGTTGTAGCGAGAGTTCTTCGGGAGAAGAAAGAAACAAACCTTGATCTGAGAGATTTCCTATAATGTGTTGAGCAATAAGCAGATCTTCAGAACGATCAAAAGTTTGTTGAACCTGTGTGAGAAGATGGGAAAATAAAGATTCAGGACGAGAATATGAAGCATCCACGGAAGGAAGAGAAGAACATGTTGACCACTCTTCCTCTTCTAGAGAAGAGAGATCAAAAAATGGATTATGAATGATTTGTTGAAGTATATAGGAGGAAAGTTCTGTAATCGGAGATTGTAACATTTGCAATCCCTGCTGCATGCGCAGCGAGGGAAGGTAGTTAAGAGAAAGCTTTTGATGGTGTTGAAACATACCTAATGTACTTGAATCAAGTAATCTCTAGGGATTTCCTTAAGAAAACGACTCGGTTTCATGACACGCACTGTGCCCCAAAGAAAACGAGTTTGTGCTGCTGTTAAGTAAAGGAGATCTTGGGCTCTAGTGATTCCTACGTAACATAGGCGTCGTTCTTCTTCAAGATTTTCATAACTACCCTTAGAGTTTGCATGAGGGAAGAGGTTCTCTTCTAATCCTACAACAAAAGCTATGCGGAATTCTAAACCCTTACCATTGTGAATTGTCATGAGATTTACACGATCTGCAATCAGTTCCGTGTCATCTGTAGAACTTTTTAAAGCAAGATCATCTAGGAAATTTTCTAAGGTTCCTTCTGTATTTTGCTGTTCCCATTCGAAAGTTTTTGAAGCGAGTTCGTCAAGATTGCTTTTACGATCTTCGAAAGTATCAGGATCTTCCTTTAATACTTGAAAATATCCGGTGATGCGTATTGTGGCGACCACAAACTCATTAAGAGGAAGGGTTTCATAAGCATGTTCGAGTTGTTGAAAAATACTTAGATACTCCCTCAGGCCTTCTTGTTGTTTCTTGGATAGTTTCACATCTTGAGTTTTTAAAACGTTGTTACATGCTTCTAAAATCGGCAAGTTATTTTTGAGAGCATACTCAATTAAAGAGGAAATCGTAGAAGGACCTAGCCCTCTCTTAGGAAGATTGACTGTTCTATCAAAAGCAACAACGTCTGATTTCGCAGTGAACATTCTTAAAAAAGCCAAGATGTCTTGAATTTCCTTACGTTTATAAAATGAAAGACCTCCAAGAATTTCATAGGGAATACGTCTACGTAATAAAGCATCTTCGAAAGTTCTAGATTGGAAGTTTGTCCTATAAAAAATGCAGATATTGCTGAGGGGAATCTGGGATCTTCTATGCAGCCGGCTGATTTCATCAGCTACAAATTCGGCTTCTTCTTTATCTGTTTTTCCTAAGAATACGCGGATTTTTTCTCCAGGGCCTTTTACGCTGCGTAGGTCTTTCTTCAAGCGTGAAGCGTTGTTTTGAATTAGAGCATTGGCAGCATTAAGAATATTTCCATAACTCCGGTAGTTATCTTCTAAGCGAAGAACAAGAGCTCGAGGATAATCTTTTTCAAAGTTTAAAATATTATGAATATTTGCCCCACGCCAAGAGTAAATAGATTGGTCGGGATCTCCCACCGCAAATATATTTTGATGTTCCCCAGCTATTGTCTGAGCCATTTTATATTGTGCGTGGTTAGTATCTTGATACTCGTCAATTAGAAGAGCTTTCCATAATCCGCTGTATTCTTTTCTGACCTCAGGAAATTCCTGAAATAGTCTTACTGTAAGAAATAACAAATCATCAAAATCTAAAGCGTTAGCTTCGTGTAAACGTTGCTGATATTCTTTATAAATAGAAACCACGGGATCTATATATTCTTCGGGATCCAGGTCCTCAGGAGAAAGCAAACGGTTTTTTGCTTGCGATATGTGATATTGGATGGAATTGCTTAGAGTTTTTTTTAAATTAAATTTTTGTAAACATTGTTTGAGCAATTTGTCAGTGTCGCTTTGATCATAGATAATAAAATTATTTTCTCTATTTAATGCTTGTATAGACCTACGTAAAATAAATACCCCTAAGCTGTGGAATGTGCATACCATAGGAATATCGGAACCATGAGCTTGAGGGCATAAATGTAAAATGCGTTCTTTAAGTTCTTTAGCTGCTTTATTGGTAAAAGTTACTGCAAGGATTTCTTTAGGGGCGATACCTTCGTTAATGAGATGAAGGATACGGCAAGTTACCACACGAGTTTTTCCGGCTCCGGCTCCAGCGAGAACTAAAATTGGACTTAGTGGTGAAGTTACTGCCGCGATTTGTGCTTCGTTTAATTCTGAAGTAAGCATAGTGGTATCCTAATTTAATAGCTTCTGACTGAAAAAAATCAGGATCCCTGAAGCTAAAATAATCTAAGAAGGTTAATATACTTTTATTTTCAAATAATAAAAGTGGGTGGTTTATGCAAAACGCCTTTACTATAGACCAGCTTCCTTTGTCTTGGCAAGAGCAGCTTGAAAATGAATGGTCTCAACCCTACATGTATAAGCTTAGGGAATTTTTAGAGTCAGAGTATTCGCAGAAAACCATCTACCCTGCAAAAGACAATATCTTTACTGCATTAAAAAGCACACCTTTTGATTCTGTGCGTGTTGTTATTCTTGGTCAAGATCCTTATCCTGGAGAAGGACAGGCACATGGATTAAGTTTTAGTGTTCCTCAAGGTGTGCGCTTGCCCCCGTCTCTTGTGAATATCTTTAGTGAATTACACGCAGACTTGGGAGTAAAAAATACCACGGGATGTTTACAGTCCTGGGCTAATCAAGGGATCTTATTGTTAAATACTGTATTGACTGTGCGTGCCGGCTCTCCTTTCTCGCATGCGGGTCAGGGATGGGAACAGTTTACTGATGCAATTGTTACGAAACTCATAGAAAATCGATCTCATATTATTTTTGTTTTATGGGGAAATGCTGCCAGGAAGAAATGTGATTTGCTTTTTCGTTCCACACATAAACACGCGATTTTAGCAGCTGCGCATCCCTCCCCTTTAGCGGCACATCGTGGCTTTTTTGGTTGTTCGCACTTTTCAAAAATTAACTACCTGCTTAAAAAGCTGAATAAGCCCATGATTAATTGGAAGCTCCCATGAATGAAGGTATTCAAACGGTTTCTTTTAACAAGACCCACCGACTTACAGCGAAATCTACAGTTAGTTTAGAAATGCCTGTAGCTACGCAGAAACTTCAAGGAAAAGAAGGCATGCCAGCAGCGGCAAGTTTAGAAGCAGATTTTTTAAGAGCAGAAGCTATACTTGCAGAGATGCGAGAAATTCGCGGCTGCTTAGAACATTCATTGGAAATGTTAATTCCTAGAGACTAGCTGTTTCTCTAACAGGTCTTGTAAATAAGGGGCTAGCTTTTGTAAAGCTTTAGCTCTATGAGAGACTTGGTTTTTTATATCTTCGGAAAGTTCAGCGAAGGTCTGTTTATAGTCATATTTTAAAAATAAAGAATCGTAACCAAAACCAGAAGAACCTTTTTCTTGAAGGCTAATATATCCTTCACAAATCCCACGAGTCTTAAAGAATTTTCCTTCAGGTGAAGCAAGCACAATGCAACATTCAAAATAGGCAGAACGATCTACGATGCTTTCTAAAGATTGCATTTCTTGTAAAAGTTTTTTTCTGTGGTCTTTATCACAAGCATCTTCTCCGGCAAAAGTAGCTGATAGCTTTCCAGGACGCCCATTTAATGCAGGGACCATGAGCATAGTGTCATCAGCAATTACCCAAGAGTTCAGTTCCCTTGCTGCGTGGAGACCTTTTGCTAGAGCGTTTTCTTCGGGAAGACAACCTACTTCTTTAGGAGAGTGGTAGTTAGGGAAATCTGTTAATGAGAAAATGTCAAAGCTTCCTAATAGTTTTAAAAAAGTCTTGGTTTCTCGTATTTTATAACCGTGGGAGCTAGCAATTACTATCTTCATGGGTTTCTCCTTAGCAAAAGGGAAAGAGCAAATAACTAACAGTTTCTGTCTCGTGTGGCATTACATTAGTAATTTTGTCGAGTGTAGTGCCTTTCGCGATTATATTACAAAATAATCGAAATAGGCGCACCTACACAACTATTAGCAAGGTTGCATAAAGTTATCTTTTTTGCTAGCAGTACTTAACCAACATGCAAACTATCAAAATGTTATTTTTATAATCAGATAGGTTTTATGAGACTTATACGCTCATTTTTAATTTTATTATGTTTATTTCCTTGCTTAGGGTTCTCTCAAGTGTCGGTGGGACTAGATCGTATTTTTAATGATGAGCCTTATCTTTCTTGGATTCGTGGTAAGAAAATAACATTAATATCTCATAATGCTGCTGTTAACCATGAGGGGAAAGATGCCCTATCTGTTTTCCTAGAACATCATGATCTATGCTCTTTGAATGTTCTCTGTACTTTAGAACATGGATATTATGGAACTGCACCGGCAGAAACTCCTGGAACAGTTCCTAGGATTCAGGGATTACGCATAGTTTCATTATATGGTGTTAAAGAGGTTCCTGAGCATGCTGTGCAGGGTAGTGATGTTTTAATATATGATGTGCAGGATATCGGAGTGCGTTCTTATACTTTCATTACTTCCTTGCTCCATCTGGTGCGTGCGGCACAAAAGTATAAAAAAAACCTAATCATTTTAGATCGCCCGAATCCTATGGGCGGTAAGATAATAGATGGCCCTATGCCTATATCTCAATCGGAGTATGCTCCTGAAATTCCCTATTGTTACGGAATGACTCCTGGGGAATTAGCACTTTTTTATAAAGCAAAATACGCTCCCTATGCTGAAGTGTCGGTAGTTCCTATGCAGGGATGGAAGCGCTCTATGACATTTTCGCAAACAGGATTAAATTGGATTCCTACTAGCCCACAAATTCCTGATGCGCAAACGACATTTTTTTATGCAGCAACAGGGATTATCGGAGCCTTGTCTATATCCAGTATTGGTATAGGCTATACCCTGCCTTTTCGGTTGATTGGTGCTCCTTGGATGGATGGGAATCTTGTTGCTAAGAAACTAAATGAAGCGCGCTTACCGGGAGTGACATTTTATCCTTTTTGTTACGAACCTTTTTTTGGCAAATATAAAATGGAGCTTTGCTCAGGTGTTTTGCTGGTATTAGATAGACCTGGAGAGTTTCTTCCTATGGAAACGCAAAGTACAATTTTAGGAACTTTGAAAACTCTTTATCCTAAACAAGTGGAGAATGCATTTAACGCTTTAGAGAAAATTCCTTTGCGAAAAAACTCTATATATCGTTGTTTAGGAGAAGAAACATTTCTGCATATCTGCCAGAAAGAACGCTATATTATTTGGCCGTTAAAAAAGTTGTGTAATGAGGGGAGAACACAGTTCCAAATTATACGTAAGCCTTTCTTAATAGCTGATTATGGTGAAGAAGAGTAATTTTTTCTCTTGATTCCACTGTTTGACAGGAATTTTTGTTGTTTCTATAAGCGACCTTATAGGGTCGCCTTATCCCTGGAATCTAGGGAGACATAGAAAGAACGTGTCTAAAATATTCAAGAATCGATTAGAAGGGCTTAGCGCGTTAAATCGGGGAGTGCGTGCTTTAGCTAAAGCCGTAATTACAACTTTAGGGCCACAAGGGTCTTGTGTTGTCATCAAAAAAGATCGCGTACCTCCTTATGTCACGAAACATGGTGCTTCTATAGCTAAAGAAGTGACTTTGACGGATGCTTTTGAACATACGGGTTTGAAGCTTGCTAAAGAAGCTGCGCTGCAAACAGAAATGCAGGTAGGAGATGGATCTACTACCACAATTGTATTGATAGATGCATTATTTTCGTCGGGATTGAAGGGCGTCGCTGTTGGGTTAGATCCTTTAGAGATCAAACAAGGAATTTATCTTGCTGGGGACATGCTGGATAAGGAGCTTACTAAGCTCGCAATTGAGGCGGATCCAAAAGAAGACGTATTACAAATAGCTACAACATCTGCAAATAACGACGCCTTTATAGGAAGACTTATATCTGATGCTATAGCAACTGTAGGTATAGAAGGTGTTATCTCTATAAAAGAAGGGACGAATAAAGAGACGACGCTAAAAGCAACTGCTGATGTGGGGTTGAATGCTGGATATTTATCCCCTTATTTTATAACCCATCCAGAGACTATGGAAGTGGTTTATGAAAATGTCTCCATCTTGTTATGCAATCAGACGTTATCTTGTTTAAATCAAGCATTTATTCATTTTTTAGATCAGACTTTTCAGACGAGTAAGAATCCTTTAATTATCATTGCTGAAGATTTTGATCCCCAGCTTCTTTCGATTTTAATTGTTAATAAGCTTAAGGGGGGGCTCCCCATATGTGCTATAAAAGCTCCTGGTTTCGGTAATCAACGTAAGGAAATCCTCGAAGATATTGCTATTTTAACAGGGGCAACTGTTGTAGGGGATCTATTGGGAATTTCTTTGGAAGAATGGAGTCCAGGCATTCTTGGTTTCGTTGGGAAGATCGTCATTACACAAAATACAACGCTTTTATCAGGAGGAAAAGGAAATCAAGAAAAAAAAGAACAGCGTATAGATTATTTACGCCGGGCAATTGTTCATAGTAGTTCCGAAATGGATACTGAAGATTTGGAAAAGCGTTTAGCCAGGTTTGTTGGAGGAATTGCTCAAATACATTTAGGGGCAACTACAGAAAACGAATATAGAGAAAAGAGAATTTGTTTAGAAAGTGCTTTAAAAGCAACAAAAGCAGCTTTTAAAGAAGGATGCCTTCCTGGAGGTGGAACAGCGTTAGCTCGTGCCGCATCTGTTGTAAAAATCCCAGAGCAATTACCGGCTGGGGTGATGTTTGGCTGTAAGTGTATGTTGCAATCAGCAGAAGCTCCTCTGAGGATCTTGGCAAGAAATTCGGGGAAAGTTCCAAATGCTGTAGTTGCGGCAGTCTTAGAACATGCTGATCCTTATTTTGGATACAATTGTGTTCATGATACCTTTGAAAATTTAATTTCAGCAGGGGTTTTAGATCCACTAACAGTGATTAAATATATTTTAAAGCATTCTATTTCTATTTCTTGCTTACTTTTGACTAGTTCATTTTTTATCGTGGACTCTTCTAAGGAATTGCAAGATCCTCAATTTCCGGAAACTTCTCACCCGGACGATCTCTAGATGTAAATAAATTTTATAGAACACCTGATTAGGATATCTTTTATGTTTAGAGCGATCTTTTTTCAAAGATAAAGGAGAAAGACTTGATCATTTGGCCGAACTTGACTACACTTTTCATCGAAAGAGCTGTGCACCAGTAGCTCAGTGGATAGAGTACCTGGCTACGAACCAGGTGGTCAGAGGTTCAAGTCCTCTCTGGTGCGAAGCATAATCTAAAAAATAGGGTGGTAAATTGGGATCGCTATTTATTGGGAAAGCTGCCCCAGATTTTTCTGTGCAAGCAGTCGTTGACGGCGAAGTAAAGAACATCTCTTTGCAAGATTATCGTGGTAAATACGTTATTCTTTTCTTTTATCCTAAGGACTTTACTTATGTTTGCCCTACAGAGTTACATGCTTTTCAAGATTCTTTAGAAGAGTTTGAAAATCGCGGAGCTCAAGTTATCGGCTGTTCCGTTGATGATCTCGACACACACCAGCGCTGGTTAAAAACCGACAAAAAAGCTGGTGGAGTTAAAGGTATCACCTATCCTCTAGTTTCCGATACAACTCATGAGCTTTCTAAGCTTTATAGTGTTTTAGACTCCCAATCAGGGTTATCTTTCCGAGGGTCATTCTTGATTGATCAGGGGGGTATAATCAGACATATGGTAGTAAATGACCTTCCTTTAGGTCGTTCTATAGATGAAGAGCTTCGAGTGTTAGATGCTTTGATTTTCTTTGAAAATCATGGATTAGTATGTCCTGCAAATTGGCAACAAGGGCAGAGAGCTATGGCTCCTAATGAAGAAGGTTTAAAAGAATATTTCGGAACTATCGATTAGAAAATCTTATTAAAGGTTAACAAATCGTAGAGATCTTGTTCGAAAAATAAAAGAAAGCTATTATATTTTCGGCAGAGAGATTTAGAGGCTTCTATGATGTGTTGGTCACCAACACCAGGGAGGCCCATGGCGATGATATTTTTTAGAGTAGTTTGCGTATTTAAGAAGTGAAGTCCAAAAAAATAGCTGTCTATACAATACCCTTCTTCTTTTACTCGGAAGTAAAGCACGTTATAGTTATACATTAGTGCTTGTATCGCTAAGGCTATTCCTGATTTGGTTGTTGCAGATCCATTGCCTAAGTGGTCATAAAGCTCTGCTGTACTACGACATAAGTAGGCGGTGTCGTAGCTTCCTTTTTCTGCTTCACCAAATAAAGCAATTGTGAATTTCATTGAATTATAGATAAAACGGACTTTATTCCCGATCCTACAAAAGAATTTGTTTATTATCTATAGTGAGAAGTAGATATTAGTTATGCAAAAACAGATGATTACTTCTTATTCTCTGGTAAACAAAGCTTTTGATTTGCGTAAATAATATCAGAATTCAATTTATTAAGTTTTTTTAATTCTGCTACAGGAACTTTATATTTCGCGGCAATTTTACCTAAAGTTTCTCCAGGTTTTACAATATGGATGTGAGAAGGAATCTCTTCACTAAGATCAGTATACGCTTCGGGAGAAGTTCCATCAACCAGAGCAAGAAGAGAACGTCGTAAGAGACGAATATCTTGAGAAAGAGTCTTGTGATCTTTTTGTATTTCTTGGAGTTTGTTGTGTAATGTAGATTGGATATCTTTTACAGATGCTGTCAGTACCGCAACGGTCTTGGCTAGGGTTTTGTATTCAATTTCTAATTGTTGAATTTGTTTTGTGAGAGATTCTGGTTTTGCAGAAGAAAGTCTTTGTATTTTGCTATCTTGTTCATCTATGCGATCTGTAAGCATTTGAATTTCTGCTTCGTGGCATAACAATTTTGCAGAAGCATCTTCTATCTCTGCAAGCACAGTTTGTATGGCAGGAGGTTTCCCCGCTGCTTGTGTAGGCAAAGTAACTCCTAAGCAGCACCAGAATCCGTAATAGAGGAAATGTTTATAATTAACGTGCATGGATTTTAAATTCTGTACGACGATTTTGTTGCCAAGCAAGTTCATTATGACCAGAGTTTATCGGCTGTTCTTTTCCATAAGATACGGTGAATAGCCGGTCTGCTGAAATTCCCTGTTTAATCAAATGTTGCTTAACGGCATTGGCGCGGCGAGCTCCTAAGGCTAGGTTATAAGCTGCAGCTCCACGCTCATCAGTATGACCCTCTATATAAAGTGTTGTTCTTGGAGATTTCTGCATTTGACGAACAAGACTAGATAAAATAGCTAAGTTTTCTTCACCTTTGATGGTGTAGCTATCAGTTGCGAAAGTAATATTGCGGAAAGCAACTGCCTGGCTGCTTGTTTTATACAACTGTTCTTCTTTGGAATCATAGGTATCCGCAAAGTGTTGATTCATCTCTTCATCGGTGTAGAGAGGAACAAAAGCGAAATTTTGTTTTCTTCTTCTAGGATGCTGACAATCTTCGCAAATAGTATCCCAATCACCACAAGGATAAGAGCATGAAGGTAAGGCGAAAAGAGTAAGTAGTAAACAACTCAGAACGCTTAGGTATTTCTTTTTCATAAGATTCTCTTTATTGGTTATCAGGGAAACCTCCCCAAGAAGGAAAACGTTTTTCCCCTAATCCTATAACAATTTTCTTAGTTTTTTGGGTAATCAGACTTAATAAATAAAGTTCTGACTCTCCTGAATTCCCTGCACTATACACAAGATGCTGACTATCCACGGCCCATGAAGGCCCTTCCTTGTCTACAGGGGTTGTTGTTAGTTGATAATCTTTCCCAGTAGCCAGATCATATAGGCAAATCTGCCGAACACCCTTAATCACAGAGCAAAAGGCTATTTTTTTACCATCAGGAGACCATGAAGGGCAACTGCTATTTCTATATTTTTTCGTTAACAATCGGGGAGATTGAATTTCTGGGTCTATTTGAAGGATGTATAAACGTGGTCTACCATCTTTATTAGAAACAAAAACTAACTTAGAGCCGTCAGGACTAAAAGAAGGGTTGCCTTGTGTTCCAAAAGTTTCATTAAGTACTCTACGGGGTTTCCCCATAGCTCCTTTTGATAGAGAAAAGCTCTGAAGAAACAAATCAGGATTCCCATACGAATCCGAAATAAAAGCTAACAGCTTTTTCCTTGGAGAAAAAGCTGGCATAAACTGATTCCCTTGTAAATGAAGAACCTTTTTCCCAGTAGTGTTCTCTAAAGAGCCTATGAAAATCTTCGGAATGCCAAATTTATAGGAAACATACAGGTAAGGATTCTTGCTCCCTATATTCATCCAATTTGGAGTAATAGATAAGGAGTTTTCTTGTGTAAGGGGACGCAAATTTCCTCCATCATAATCTACCGACCAAAGCTCACCTTGTTTTAATTCACAATCTTGAGGATTTTTACTTAGAGAAAAAATAATTTTCCCCGAGCTGATTCCAGGAACACTTGTAAGAGCATAATGAATCTTATCAGCAGCTTCATGTATTTTCTGACGGTTACAGATGTTATCTTCTGTAAGCACGAGAGAGTGCACTGGGTGATGATTTTGACTGCCTCTGGCTATGGTAAATGTGATTTCTGGATAATGGGAAACAATAGCTATATTAAAAGGTGCTGAGGAGTTTCCGGTTTGAACAAGAGAAGGCTGAAGACGATCACCAAGAGCTAAATCATTAATGAAGGTGGTACACAATGAGCGTAAATATTTTTGTTGTGGCGCATCGTTAGGGCTGATCTTTAACTCTATATGTATGGGTAAACGAGATATCTCCGAACGCACAGAGACTTCTAAGTCTTTAGCATAGAGGGAGATCATCCCAAAAATCAGGAAAGCACTGACTAACATACGTCGTAACATTCCAACAACCCCTACTATGTTAAGACTCATTACTCAGCAGTTTAATATGAAAAACGATATTTTTCGAGATTTTGTATTTGTCTAAGAATTTTTTAAAGGGAATTGCGTGGATGCGCATAAGAATGAGTGCTTTTTCTGATTCGCTAATTTCGGATAATAACACACACTCCTGAATCAATCCTTGAGGCGTTAATACAAGTTTTAATCTAACTTCTCCAGAAAAAGGAAGAATCATGTACTCACGGAGCAATTGGCATAATTCTTCATCTTGTGTTGTTGCTAAAGTTGTTTGCACTGAGAGTTGTTTATTTGTAGGAAAAGTAATATCGGCGAGCCGAACATTACTCTCATCGAGATGCTTTGAGAGTGTTTTTGTCAGGTCTGCAATTGCTTTAAGTTTGGCTTCTTTCCCTATACTTTTGCTTGCTGTAGGTTGATTTTCTCCCTTGGGTTTTGGTTTCGGCTTTTCTATAGGTTTATTGGGGACACGAGTTTTTTTAATATCCTCGGTTTTTTTCTTTTCGACAGGTGGTTTTAGGTTCTGTTTGTGAGGAGATTGCTCAATGTCGCGTTTGTCAGTATGTTCTTTTAGGGTTGGTTGAGGGAGCGTAGTTGTTAGAGTTGCTATACTAGGACAAGGTTCGCTTAAAGTAACAATTTTTTCTTTAAATGGTACAAGTTTAGTAGATGGCTTGTTTGCTGGAGAACATGTAAGGAGAGCTATACACGCTCCGTGGAAAATGATTGCAAAAAGGCTATAAGGAAGGGCTTTTTTCATAATTAGCTTTTTAAAGCTATATGGAGTTCGTGAAATCCTGCTGATTCTATCGTGGTTTTTACTTCTTGGTATAATCTAAAAGGTGTATCGCCATCTTGTAGTAGCAAAGGCACTTGATTTGGGTATTGCTGATGTAAAAGGGTGAGTTGTGTTTTTAGTTCTTCTAAAGAAAGAGCTCGATCATTGAGAGTGATCGTATGATCTACTAATACCTTGATTGTTGTTGGCAGCGCATCTTCTTTTGCAAGAACCTTATGATTTTTTGTTCCAGGGGCTAAAGCTATAGAATCGATACGTATTAAAGGCATGGCTATCATAAACGCCATTAAAATAACAAAAACAATGTCAATCAATGGAGTCAGATTAACATTAGGATCTTCTTCAGTATCTTCAACGATAATACGTTTCATAAATTTGTCTGACGATACTTGACTTCTATAGAATTTAGCAGCAAATATGCTGTCTGCTCTATTTCTAGTATTAACCGAGAAGAATGAGCTTTAAGATAATTAAACCCTATTAAAGAGGGAATAGCCACAAACAATCCTACAATTGTAGTTCCTAAAGCTGTTGCAAGCCCTTCCATCATGGCTGCTCCTCCAGTTTCTCCTGAACTGATATGCGAAAAAGCTGTTAAAATACCCCAAACTGTTCCTAAAAGTCCTAAAAAGGGCGCTAGACTAATTGTTGTAGCAGGAATAAAGTTATTTTCGTGCATAAGTGCACGATATTTTGGCATAACGGCTCCAAGTAGGGTCTCTAAGGATTGTATATCCTCAACTGATAATACCGGGCCGTGATCTGGTGCCTGCTGACGATTTTTATCAAGAAGTTCTAGAGTTCCCCGTTTAATAGTGAAATATAAGTCAGCAAAAGGGTTTAACTCCGGGTGAATTTCTAAGGACAGGGGGGCATGACGATTCTTTATCAAGAAGTCTTTAAGAGATTTTCCTGATTTTAGAAATTTTTTTTGAATAGCAAGCTTTTGATGCAGTACTGTCCAAGTACAAACGGAAAGAATCAGTAGACTGAAGAATATCCCCTTACCGAAAAGGTCGGCTTCTGTGTAAGCCTGGATAATTGGATTATGGGTGAATTGCAACATAGAGTATAAAATTCTTTACATAATGAGGGGATCGTACAAAAGATGATCCTATCAAAATTCTGGTATAGAGCCAAGTAGGTTTTGTTAAAGAGATTTACAAAAGCATTAGTAAAAACAAAATTATAAATAGTGTATAATTACCTACCTGATTTAGAAATAGTTGGAGTTATTTTGAATAAAATCAAAAAGTATTTTCAAACTCTATTGGTAGCATTTCTATTTTCTTTACCTGCCTTTAATGGGTATGGTCAGAAACTGCGTGCTGCAGAGCCCGTTATAGAGACGGCTTCACCAGGTGCTACTCTAATTTCTGAGGGATCCCACATTCCTAAAGGTGCGATATTCAGATTGGGGATTAAGATAGCGGCTCCTCAAGGAAGTCATATTTATTGGAAGAATCCCGGCGAAGTGGGTAGTCCATTGAGAATTAATTGGATTTTGCCCAAGGGATTCATAGTTGAAGAAGAACATTGGCCAACTCCCAAAGTTTTTGAGGAGGAGGGTGCGACATTCTTTGGTTATGACGATCATGCTTTTATAGTTGCAGGTATCCGTGCTCCTGAGAGTGTAGATGATCAAGAATCTGTGGTGTTAAAAGCGCATGTTGAATGGTTGGCTTGTGGAGAGAGTTGTGTCCCGGGAAATGTTGATCTAGAATTATCGCTACCTTATCGTGATGGCGCTGCTATCTTATATCCTGAAAGAACTACAGAGTTTGCTCAAACTTTACAAACACAACCTCGTCTATTGAAAGATCAGACAATTACTTTGGGACGTAGTCAAGATGGCGAGATCATTTTAAACATTGCCGGACAAAAAAACCGCGCTGAGAAGGCTTGGTTTATTTCAGAGAAGGCGGATAAGATTTTTGCTTATTCTGAAGAGGCGATTAATGAAGCTTCGGGAACGGCTTGGAAGCTGAAGATAAAAACCCTTTCAGGGGTTCAGAAAAATCAGGAGTTGCAAGGGATTTTATTGCTTACAGATAAAGCTGGTGGCGAGGTGGAATCGTTCGCAGTCCGTGGTCAAATTAGTGAGTCGGAATCGGGAACACCTGCATTATGGAATTATGTCACGATTATTGCTATGGCGTTCCTCGGGGGACTTCTTCTTAATATTATGCCCTGTGTTTTGCCTTTAGTAACTCTTAAAGTTTACGGATTAATTAAATCTGCTGGGGAGAACCGATCATCTGTAATTATCAATGGCTTATGCTTCACTTTAGGGGTAGTGGGCTGTTTTTGGGGGTTGGCAGGGGTTGCTTCTCTTTTAAAAATGTTAGGGCATAACATTGGTTGGGGCTTCCAGCTTCAAGAGCCTATGTTTGTCGCAACCTTGGTTATAGTGTTCTTCTTGTTTGCCTTGAGTTCTCTAGGCTTATTCGAAATGGGCACGATGTTTGCTTCCCTTGGAGGGAAACTTCAATCCACAGAGTCTGGAGGCTCTAAAAATAAAGCTGTAGGAGCTGTATTTAATGGAGTGTTAGCAACATTAGTAACTACACCATGTACAGGACCTTTTTTAGGTTCTATACTAGGTTTAGTTATGTCTTTATCGTTCATGAAGCAATTAATGATATTTACATCGATAGGCTTAGGAATGGCATTGCCATATCTTATATTTTCTATTTTTCCTAAGATGCTTTCCGTTCTCCCTAAACCTGGAAGTTGGATGAGCACATTTAAGCAGCTTACTGGGTTTATGTTATTAGGTACGGTAACTTGGTTAGCGTGGATCTTTGGTTCAGAAACAAGTACTACAGCGTTAATCATCCTCCTTGCAGGATTATGGCTTGCAGGTATAGGTGCTTGGATTTTAGGGAAATGGGGTACGCCAGTTTCTCCTAAGAAAGACAGGGTTATTGCTTCAACATTATTTTTGGGATTTGTTGCAGGAGCTCTATCTTTAAGTTTTGTCGCTTCAAAGCATTTTGCCGAAGCAACAGAAACTGTAGTTGTTCAGGAGAATAACGTTTGGCAACCATTTTCAGCTACGAAACTTGCTCAATTGCGTAAGGAAGGACACGCGGTGTTTGTGAACTTTACAGCTAAGTGGTGTTTAACTTGTCAGATGAATAAGCCCGTATTGTATGCAAGTGTTGTACAAGAGAAGTTTAAAGAACATGGAGTGGTTACTTTAGAGGCGGATTGGACACGTAAGGATCCAGGGATTACTGAGGAGCTAGCACGTTTAGGTCGTGCAAGTGTTCCTTCTTATGTCTACTATCCTGCGGATCAGTCTGATCCCATAGTGCTTCCCGAGAAGATAACACAATCCATTCTCGAAGATATGGTGTTTTCTAAAAATTAATATATCAAGATAACACAATCTGTTTGGGGTGTATTGATTCAAATACATCCTTTTTTGTTTTTAAATTTTAAGAAAAGATTCTGGGGAAACCGATTCTTTTGAAGATATTTCATGAGGAGATGTATGATCAAGAATTTCCTAATACCAAGATTTTAAGGAGAAGAAGTTATGGATTTAGCAGATGCTCACTTACATCTTTCAGATGAGGCTTTTGTTGAGGATGCTGATGATGTGATCCATCGTGCACAAGATTCCGGGATATCTCTCCTTGTTAATGTAACCACAACTATAGACGAGCTTGATAAATCGTTTCGTTATGCCGCACGTTTCCCTGATTTGCGTTTTTGTCATGTTGCTGGAACTCCTCCTCAAGATGCTCATACAGACATAGACGAACATTTTCACTATTTCCAAGGCTTTGCCCAGGCAGGGAAATTAGCGGCTATTGGTGAGGTAGGTTTAGATTATTGTTTTGCTGAAGATAGCCCTGCTAAAGAACGTCAAAAGGAAGTGCTGAAGAAATACTTATCCCTTGCTTTAGATTGCGAATTACCTCTTGTGGTGCACTGTCGTGGAGCTTTTGATGATTTTTTCCATATGCTAGATCTATATTATCATAATGATGAACGCTCTTGTCCCGGTATGCTCCACTGTTTTACAGGTACACTACATGATGCTGAAGAATTACTTTCTCGTGGATGGTATATCTCCATTAGTGGGATTGTTTCATTTAAAAATGCTGAAGATCTCCGTTCTGTAGTTGCTCAAATTCCTCTTGAGCATTTGTTAATAGAAACGGATGCTCCTTTTCTCGCTCCTACTCCGCATCGGGGAAAGAGAAATGAACCTGCTTATATAACGCATACGATAAAAACTATTGCTCATCTTCATGGTATGGATCCTCAGAATCTTGCGGATATAGCGCGAAGGAATGTTTTGCGATTCTTGGAGGGAAGAAAAAAAGGTTAGTCTATCTCTGATTTGTCAGTAAAAATAACTTCACATAATTCTATTTAAGCTTCTATGGTTGCTAAAAAAAGAAATTGTGAAATAAAGGCTTACGATGAATGAAAAGGAATCATGTTCTGGAGCTGCTCAGAAACCATGGAAGTACTACACTAGCTTTGTTTTACGTTGTGTTCATTCTTTAGCAGGAGTTGCGTTTACGTTATTTCTTTGTGAGCATTTGTTTACCAATATGCTTGCTTCTTCTTATTTTAAGGAAGGCAGTGGTTTTGTTCAGTTAGTGGGCAAATTTCATCAGATCCCTGGTCTTAAGATCATAGAAATTGTTTTTTTAGCCCTACCGTTTACTTGTCACGCTATCATAGGTATCATCTATCTTTTTCAAGCGAAAACTAATTCAAAAGCTTCTGATGGCAGCAGACCCGCTTTAATTTATGCGAGAAATATTGCCTATACTTGGCAGAGAAGAACTGCTTGGATTTTACTTTTCGGTCTTATTTTTCACGTGGTTCAGTTTCGTTTTCTTCGTTATCCTATTCATGTAGAACTGCATGGGCAAACATACTATGTTGTAGATATTGACGTTTCTCGGTATGCAGCAATAGTTCGTGGCACTAAAGGATTTTTTACTATAAATTTTTCAGCTCCTCAATTTGAAACTATTCGTTTGGACAAAGAGGATCTTGACGGCAGCGCGGTTTCTCAATTATTAGAAAGAAAAGCGTATCTCCTGACTCCTAATGTTGGGACTGCTTTTCTTTATGTTGTTCGGGATTCTTTAGGATCCTTATGGATGGCAATTTTTTATACTATTCTTGTGATTTCTGCAGCTTTTCACGGGTTTAACGGTCTCTGGACATTTTGTTCAAGATGGGGTGTAGTCATATCTTTACGTTCCCAAACTCTTTTACGTAATGTATGTTATTTTGCCATGGTCATAGTCGCTACCATGGGCATTAGTGTGATTTGGAATTTGTATAGCATGGCATAAGATTATGGAAGCACAAGGTTGTAAAGTTATCGTAGTCGGCGGCGGTTTAGCAGGGTTGTCAGCAGCCATGAAATTGGCGGATTTCGGTATAGTGGTTGATCTAGTGTCATTGACAAAAGTAAAAAGATCTCACTCTGTATGTGCTCAGGGAGGAATAAATGCTGCTCTTAATCTTAAGCATGAGGAGCAAGATTCTCCTTATATACATGCTTACGATACAATAAAGGGAGGAGATTTCTTAGCAGATCAACCACCTGTTTTGGAAATGTGTTTAGCTGCGCCTAGAATTATCCGTATGTTGGATAATTTTGGATGCCCTTTTAATCGTACACCTAACGGTGATTTGGATGTCCGTAGATTTGGGGGCACTCTATACCACCGTACAGTATTTTGCGGGGCTTCTACTGGGCAGCAGCTTATGTATACTTTAGATGAGCAGGTGCGCCGTCGTGAGAGCCAGGGACGTGTGAATAAATTCGAGAATCATGAATTTGTAAGATTGATTACCAATAGTGAAGGCAGGGCCTGTGGTATTGTGTTGATGAATTTATTCAATAACCGTTTAGAAGTTTTGAAAGGCGATGCCGTGATTTTTGCTACAGGAGGGCCTGGGGTAATTTTCAAAATGTCTACGAATTCGACATTTTGTACAGGAGCTGCAAATGGGCGTTTGTTCCTTCAGGGCATGACCTATGCAAATCCAGAATTCATACAAATTCATCCCACAGCTATTCCTGGCATTGATAAATTGCGGTTAATATCAGAGTCTGTGCGAGGAGAAGGGGGGCGTGTTTGGGTCCCTGGAGATTCTTCGAAGACTATTACTTTCCCTGATGGCTCACAGCGTCCTTGTGGAGAAACAGGGAAGCCGTGGTATTTCTTAGAAGACATGTATCCTGCTTATGGGAATCTAGTGAGTAGAGATGTCGGCGCTCGTGCTATTTTACAAGTATGTGAAGCAGGGTTAGGAATAGACGGTCGTATGGAAGTTTTCTTAGATGTTACACATTTGCCAGCTTCCACACGACATAAGTTAGAAGTTGTTCTCGATATCTATAGGAAGTTTACTGGAGAAGATCCTGATAAAGTGCCTATGAGGATTTTCCCTGCTGTACACTATTCTATGGGTGGTGCTTGGGTAGATTGGCCCGCTGCTGATGATCCTGATCGTGACAGTCGTTATCGTCAGATGACTAATATTCCTGGATGCTTTAATTGCGGGGAATCGGACTTTCAATATCACGGGGCGAATCGTTTAGGGGCAAATTCGTTATTGTCTTGTCTCTTTGCTGGATTAGTTGCTGGAGAAGAAGCAGCTCGTTTTATTACGGCTTTTGGTTCTTGTCGAACAACTTCTACAGATTTTTCAGACGCACTCCAGCACGAGAAAGAAGAGAATGCTCTTTTACTTTCTAGAAGTGGGGGAGAGAATATCTTTATATTGCATGAAGAGATTGCTAATGTCATGGTTCGAAATGTCACAGTGAAGCGTAATAACAAAGACCTAAAGGACACTATAGAACAGCTAAAAGAGTTTAGGGAAAGACTCCAAAAAGTTTCGGTGCATGATTCTTCCCAGTTTGCTAATAAGACATTCCATTTTATACGTCAGATGGGTCCTATGATAGAGTTAGCATTAGCAATTACTAAGGGAGCATTATTGCGAAATGAGTTCCGAGGTTCTCACTATAAAGAAGAATTTCCCCAACGTGATGACAAACACTGGTTAAAAACAACATTAGCTTCATATTCCTCTGAGGAGCCAGAGATTACCTATAAGCCTGTAGATACGCGTCATGTGCAACCTACGCTACGAGATTATACAAAATCTTCAACAGGGAAAATCGAGTTTGCCAATGTCCCTGAAACTATTCGTTTGCCCATATAAGTAAAGAGAGGACTATGGATATTCCTAAAACTTTTATATTGAAAATCTATCGGGGAACCCCGGGGAAACAATATTGGGAAAGTTTTGAATTGGCCTTGCACCCAGGAGAGAATGTAATCAGTGCTCTTATGGAAATTGAAAAACGTCCTATAAATACTCTAGGGGAAACCGTAAATCCTGTGGTGTGGGAACAAGGATGTTTGGAAGAAGTTTGTGGTTCTTGCTCATTATTAGTAAATGGGGTGCCTCGTCAGGCATGCACAGCTCTTATTGAAGAGTATATAAAAGAGACAGGATCTCGAGAGATTGTTTTAGCTCCTTTAACTAAGTTCCCGTTAATTCGTGATCTTATTGTAGATCGGTCCATCATGTTTGACAATTTACAGAAGATCCAGGGATGGGTAGCTGCTGATGTTGATGGGGAACACTGTGGGGTGAAGGTGTCTCAGAAAGAGCAAGAGCTTATGTATGCCTTATCTATGTGTATGACGTGTGGATGTTGCACGGAAGCCTGCCCTCAAATTAATGAGCACAATGATTTTATAGGCCCGGCAGCCATTGCTCAAGCGCGCTTATTTAATACCTATCCTGGGGACAAACAGTCTAAGAAGCGTCTACGCACTCTTATGGGCAAAAAAGGCATAGAAGGTTGTGGTCAAGCACACAATTGTGTTCGGGTATGCCCGAAAAAGCTTCCATTAACAGAAAGTATTTCTGCAATGGGAAGAGAAATTTCTAAATATTCTTTAAAATCTTTATTTCGTTCGATTTTCAAAAGAAAGAAAAAAGCTTGTGACGAAGATTAAAAAAATCCTTTAGGCAGATGACTGCGGTATCCCGGAGGGGACGGCATGCCGTAGTCTATAGGATTGGCATAGAGTATCCAGGGTTGTGTTACAGATAAGAGCTTGTCTGTGTTTTCTAGAGGTTGTCCTTGTAGACCAGCATAGTTAAACTGCCAAAGATCGATTTCTTGAGTTCCTGGATGAAGGATAAATCCGAAATAGCTGTATGCCCAATTACTATCCCCAAAGAGAAGAGGGGCAGGATAAGCAAGGTGATGATGACGCATTGCTGTTGCTAATCTCAGAAAGATATCTTCCTCGAAATACATTTGTTGATAACTTTCCATCATCAAACCTTTATAGAGATGTCGAATCTCTCCCGAAGATAATAGAGAAAAGTTCGGAATAAATTTGTTTAGGAGTTTACTGAATTTTTCATAAGTAATTCTTGATGAGATCCCTAGATAGGAGCTTACCTTATCTAGAACTTCAGGAAGTTGTTGATCTGAGGTGTAGGGAACGTCTTGCACCATTTGATGAGCTAAACGTCGTTGGTATAGGGCGGAGGTTTTTTCTGATTTAGGGAAGATTTCTTTCAGAAATCTTGCGGCTTTTTCATAAAGCTCAGGAAGTGATAAAGAATGATCAGAGCAAAAGTCATGAAAATCGTATGCAAAATTCTGTAGGCTATATTTTGAACAGAATCTGTCTATAAATGTATAGATTGCTTGTTGATTTAGTATGGTGTCTGTTAGGAAATCTTGGTGATTCTTTACCCAAACATCGCGTAGCCAAGTATAGCTGTACCAATCGTTGTCCCATGCTTCGCGAAATAGAGGAGATCCTGCAATTATAGAAAAGACGTGTGTTGGAGATGAAGCGATTAAAGAATGAGACCCGTCTTCTAAATAGCCTTTTATTGCATAAGGAAGATCTTTTAGGGCGTCTGAGAAAAAAGCTGCCAATTCATGAGCGTTTTCTGGATGTTTTTCGATATAGGTAAGTTCTTCAGGATTTTCGAAGTAATCTTTTAATAGAGTTTCCACTGTTCCTCCAGAAACATAGACCCAAGGTGTGTGGGAAATCTTATCCAAATTATCAAGAACTGAAGGAGGAATTGGGGAATTATATCTTTCAAGAATGCGTGTTATAGCTGCTTCTTGGAAAGAGTTTTTATGAATAAAAGAGACAATGTAATGGATAAGAGCAGAAGCTTCTTTTTCTAGTCCTAAAATGCCATGTTTACCGAGGAGTTCTACCTCTGTTGAGGAAAAGAATTCTGATAAAAAGCTGATAAATTCGTTGATTGAGTAGATGGAAGACCAGGTATTAGGGTGGCTTCTTCCATGGGTAAATAGTATGCGAAACCCTGCAGGAGAATCCGCATACAGGTGCGAGAATTCTTGGATAAAGGCATCATAGGAACTACGGAAATATTGAGGGATTATCTTTGTGTAGAAGGAGAGTAAAAAATTCGGAAGGGCAAAAAGTTTCTTTGCCTTTTCTTGAGCAGTATCCCAATCATAAAGAGCTGAGTTTAGCTCTTGTCGAAACCGCATGTGATCCATAATTAAGATCTTATTATCTTGTTCATTTAGCGGATTCCTCATGCGACTTTCTATATATTCTAGTTGAGCACGGGCTTCGTGATATGTCTGTTCGCATTGTTGTATATGATCACGAGTCTTATCGATTTCTTCTTGTGCGAAAGTTTGGATAACACGAGCTAAACTATTAGGATCATCAGCATCCCATCCTAAAGCTACGCGAATATGATTTAGAGTTGATGAATCATTAGCATCAGAGAGAGTAGCTAACGTATATTCCCAAGATTTTAGTAAGGGGTTTTGCGTGTCACGTATAAACGCAGATTTAGCTAGTTCATAAGCAGAGAGATAACTATACACTTTTTGTGTTTGAGAGAGCTTATGAGAATGTTCTATAGAGAAAAACACTTGTTCTTTGCTGTAGAACCCTTCCTGAAATAAAGTTGCTCGTACAGAGTGCTCGGTAATTTGGTAATGATGTAGTAATGTACTTTGAATGACTTCATTAGCTGTTAAAGTGTCATCGACATGCTGAAGCTTGCTCAATAGATATTCGTGAGCAAGGATTTGCTGTAAACGCACTTCTGGATCATCTAAAGTATCTATAATGCCAACTGCTGTAAATGCTTTTTGTAAACCTGGAGATGCCGAAAGTTTGGCAATAGGGTCTGGGTATAAGTCCAATACTCGTAACGGTTTAAACAGTTCGCCAATACAGCCTGACAAATTCATAGGCACAGAGATTTCTTGTGTGCCTATGATTCTTGTAAGCTTCCCCGAGGTAAGCAAATCATCGAGATCTTTGATAAACAGAGTGGGATATTCTTGATGAATGATAATAGCAAAAGATGTTGCAAAACAAGACCCGACGTCTTGGCGTAAATAGGAAAACATTGCTGCGAGAGCTGCCTGACGCACATGAATAGGAGTTAGCTCTATTTCAGTAGGGAGAGCTAGGGTATTGCGAATAAGATCTTGAATAACCCTATAAGAGGGAACAAAAAGTTTTTTGATCCTTTCTCTAATTTCTGATTTTTGTTTAATGGCTTGCAGTGTTTTTAATAGGTGCTCTCTAGGTTTAGCTTCATTATGTCTATGAGGACCTAAAGGATAGAGACACTTTGTTAGGTGATCGATAGCGGAGACAACTCTTGTGATATCGATTTCTCCGTTTTCCGTAAGGACATACCGTGCAGCATTTCTTGCTATGGTGAGATTTTTTGCTGCTAGGGGAGACTGTAGAGAAGTTGTCTGATAAGCACGAAACAGATCGTCATTTTCTGAGCAGAAAATCTTTTCTAACTCATTATGCTTTTGCTTAAGAACTAAAGAATCAAAAACAAAAAAATCCAGTCGTGACATAGGAAATACGAGGAAAACTTTGGGCTTTTTCTACTTCTTATCATGAATTCTAGGTTTCTGTCAGCAAGCGATTCCCTGAAGAAAATTTCAGAATAAGGTAACTTTAAAGCAGTAGGAGCACTAGTGCTCACAGGATGAGAAAGATGGAATGCAATGCGATTTATAAAACAAAAAAAGCTCTTAAGCATATTGAAAATAGGTTTTTATCATTTGGTAAGAAAAGGCGTACATGAATAAGATGTTTCGTTTAAATTTGTGGCCTGCTGAGTAAAAAGAATGAGTATACAGGAATACCTAAAATCGTACTGCCCTACAATTACACAGTTTGGGCAAAGTCACAAATCCACGTTATCAAAAATCAGTAAAAGTTCCGTAGCGCTTGTGATTGTCGGTATAGCTTTAGTTTTTATCAGTCTTACTGTTACTTCTCCGGCATATGTAATCATCGTCTCTGGATTCACCATAATAGGTGTCATTGCTCTTGTAATTTCAAGAATGCTGTTATGGTTAGGCAAAGAACCTGGGTTAATTGAAGAGCCTGGAAGTGAAAGCATAACCATTAGGAATCTTCATTTAGGTGAAAGATAGGAAGCTTAAGGTTCCATCTATTTTTGATAGAGTTTCTTTGTTTAGCATTTCTGTAAGAATTTCTATAAAGTTGTCTGAATTTAGAGGTGCTAGAGGGTCTCTAATCAAATCTTCTATTGGTAAGCGCATAAGATATTCGGTGAGTTCTGTATTTCCTGTAATACACACAAGGACATCACCAGGTTGTATATTTCGGACCGAAGGCGAAATAAGACGAGAAAACGTTTCTTGTCTTTTTAAAAAGGCGACAGGAGGTGTTTCTCCTGCTGATAATATCGATAAATTCCTATCAGCTGCACAGTAGCGGATAAATGTCATGGAGACGGTAGCTTCGTCTCCTTCCGTAGTTTTACCAAAAGCTTCGAAAGTATCAGAGCAAATTTTTTCTAGAGAAGAAGAAAGATTCGCGTAAGCAAGGAATAAACTGCGTGCTGATAGAGCATAAAGATAAGAAGGAAGTCCTATATCTCCAGCAAGGCCTATAACACCTATTAAACTTTGGTCAGAACTTGAGGTTTCCCAGCCGTAAAAATGACCTGATCTTTGCATGCCTTGGAGATGTTTTGAGGTAAAAGAAACATTAGGAAAGTCTGGGAAATCGGGACTCAGTAATGTTTCTTGCAGTGAAGCAAGAATGGCTAATTCTTTTTGTAGCTTATCTCCAGACAGATGTTCGATTTCAGCTTTTTCTCTTGAGTTGAGTAATAACAATAGCGTGCAGTTAAAAATGTTCCCTAACTCGTTAATTTCATATCCGTAAGGTTGAGGTTCGTAACGGATATTATGATTTCCCCTCCATGCCGCTTCCATGCATGTTGTAAGTTCTTGAATAGGTTGATTTAATCGTTTGTTAATTTTAGAAAGTATCCACCCCATTAAGATAAAAGCTAGCGAATAAAAGAAAATTACATTTAGGGGGAGGCGTATAGCTTTAAAAATAAACCAAGAGAGCGGAATGATGGATAGAGTGTAAGTTCCTTGAATAGGAAGTTTGTTTAAAACGATTCCTAAATAGTGTTTATTTTTTATTTTTACACTTATGAGTTTTTGTTCGCGGAGAATTTTAGGCGCGACTTTCAAGGGGATTGCTTGTTTCCTAGTAGTGATTTTAGGAAGATCAGCAATATCTATTGAAAATGTTTCCGAGGAGAATTTGGGATCTGATGCGAAGAGGACCTCCCCGTATTTGTTGAGCAGGCAGATGACTTCCTCTTTTAAGTGTAGGGATTTAAAAAGATCTCTTTGTAAAAAATCCATAGGATAGAAACTGACAAGTAGACCCGAACTTATCGGCGAGTTCCATACTTCGATATTTTCAGTAATCACCAGATAATTTTTAGGATAAGTGTCGGTTTCTGGCGTGATAGTAATGATACATGCCTTTCCTACAGACATGCTGAGCTTCTTTTTTATCTCAGGGTGCTCTTTTAAATAATAGATAAAAGGATCGTGGGGTGTTTTTGTTTTTATATTTCCTTCTAATAGAGGAATGAGACACAGCGAGAAATCTATGTTGGATAGGGCAAACATTTCGTTATAAGCTTGAGAATAGAAATCTTCCGAAGATGAAGAGTAGGCTTTTAATGCTAGGGTGTTGGCAAGACGTTTCAGAAAAATTTTATGGATAGTAAGTTTCTTTTCAAATTCTAAGCTAAAATTTGTCGCATGGGTATGGAGGTTTTCCATAAGATTACTTTTTGCTGCTGAAAAAGAAAATAACGATAGGACTACCAGATTCAAAATCAAAGGAATCGGAATTACCAAAAAAAGAAACAGCAAAATGCGTTTGGTAAAAGTTTGTTTCATGAGTCCGATATTTTAAGGATCAGTAGGGTAATATCATCATGTTGATGGCAATTCCCTACGAAGGTTTTCACAGATAGTATTAAAGAATGCATAGCATCTTCTGCGCTTTTACCTACTAAGGTTTTCATAACGTCTTTTAGGCGTTCTTCCCCAAACATTTCAAAAGCTTTATTATGGGCTTCTGTAATTCCATCTGAATACAAGACAATTAGGGATCCCGGATCAGGCTTAAAGCTTTCTATGGGTGTGTCGGGAATATGGGGAAGGAATCCCAAAGCCATACCGCGATGAGATAGGAAAGAAACGGTGCCGTTCGGGGATAAATAACATGCAGGATTGTGACCACAGGAATAAAACTCTATGATGCCTGTTTTGTAATTGTAGCTATAGACGCATAGGGTGACAAACATCCCTGAATCAGCAGTATTTTTGTAAAATAGGGAGGAAGTTTGTTCTATGGCTTCTTTTATCGAAGGCATCTGCGCTAGAAATGAGCGCAGCATATTCTTAAGGAAAAGAGAGTACCCACAAGCCTGGACGCCTTTCCCAGAAGCATCAGCAACAATTAAAAATAGTTTCGCTTGGTCTCCTTCACCAACGATAAAGGCATCGAAAAAATCGCCGCCTACAGTAATGGCTGGGATGTAAGCTTTTGCTAATTCTGTATTTGGATAATTAGGAAGCGTATTAGGGAGGAGCCTTTGTTGTGCTTGTTCCCCAAGACGTAGGGCATTTTGTGCGCTTTCTTTTATTTCATAATTTTTTTCAGCAAGGCTTTGTTGTTGGTCTAAACTTTCCACCATGGCATTAAAAATATGCCCCAACCTATTAACCTCAAAGCCTAGGGAATCATCTTCATAGGGTTTGCGGATGTTTTCTCTCGTTTGTATGATGACTGTGGCAAGTTTGCGTATAGGCTGAGAGAGGCGCTTTGCGGCCAGATAGGCGATAACGCTTCCTAATACAACGCATAGAAAATAAGCGAAATAGATTAATGTCCGTTTCCAAAATGTGGAAAATAGTTCAGACTTTATTCCGTATGAAAGTACGCTTAGATCCATATTAGGAACATGGGCGAGGTAGCCCCAAGTTTCATGTTTCCCATTTTTAAAAGAGAAAAAGTTTGGTTCTATGGGTAATGGGGTTAACTGAATTGGCTTTAAAGAAATCTTTTTTGGGCAGGTGCTTTCGTCAAGAAAAGTATCACAGAATTGTTTTTCGGTAAGGTTAGAATAAATAGCGCGTAAATCTAAAGCAGGATCAGAGGCTTTTAAAATGATTCCGTCTTTAGATAGCAGGGCTGTTTTTACATTAAAGTATGCTTGAGTATTTACGAGAATGTCTTTGAGAAATTTTTCAATATTATGAGTTGTATAGAGAATACCTAAGAGTTCGTGAGTTTCATTATCAAAAATATTTGCCTGCATGACTGAGAATACTTCATGATTATCAGCAGACTGTTTGAATGTTGCTGAAAAAGCTGCTTGGGTAGAAATATCTATTTTATTTTGGTAGTTTTCTCCAAGGCGTTGAGGAACACTAGAGGCAACGACGATTTTTTCTCCATTAGGAAGCAACTTAATTAAAGAGATCTCGTCATATGATAAGCTAAACATTCTTTGCATCTCGTTGCTAAGTTCAACGTTAGGTGCTGAGGGAATTCCTTCATCGAGATCTAAGACTTCTGAAAATAGAGCTAAAACATCAGCATTGAGTGGAACGATTTGCATGAGAGTATCCACTTTAAATGTAGCATTTTCTTTAAATGCTAAGGTGACTGATGAAACTGTAGTACGGTATTGCCTGAGGTTGAGTAGAACAATGTTAATCCCTAAGGGAATTAATATTGCTGCTACGCACGCTAACCACAAACGATAACCTATCGTTTTTGTGAAAGGGATCATCTAAATTAAATTAGTAGTTATAAGACAACATTTTAGAAGATCTTAGGAGGCTACAAATGCTTCTCTATTGCCTATTTTCTTTATTTTTTAAGTATATAGAAAATTTTGCTTAAGCAGACATCTACTATTTAACATAAACAAGGAGTTTTTTATTTTTAGAAGGGTTCTAAACAACAGAACCACTAGTTTCATGGAAGGAAATCTTAAAAAGGTAATCGCTTCCTAGAAATAACAAGAAAGCGATTGATTTGATTCTATTCTCCAGAAAATGGATTGGAATCTTTAAATAAACCTTCAGAACCAAGTTCTTCTTCTATAGCCATGAGCCTATTGTACTTGGCAATACGTTCCGAACGTGATAAGGATCCAGTTTTAATTTGCCCAGTATTGAAAGCTACGGCAAGGTCTGCAATTGTTGTATCCTCGGTTTCTCCAGATCTATGAGAAAGGATAGTTGTATATCCTTGACTATGGGCAAGCTGTATCGCTTCTGAGGTTTCTGTTAACGTTCCAATTTGATTAGGCTTAATGAGTACCGCATTAGCTAACCCTTTGCTTATGCCATCTGCTATCAATTCTGGATTGGTCACAAAGAGGTCATCGCCTACGATTTGTATACTTTCTCCAAGTTCTGCGGTTAGCAGTTCCCAACCGTCGAAATCCTCTTCAGCAAGACCATCTTCTATAGAGTCAATAGGGTAACGATCACAAAGATCGGATAGCACACCTACTTGTTCTTGATAGCTTTTCCCTTCATAAGTTTCTGTTTTTGTATCGTAGAAAGAAGACGCAGCACAGTCAAGGGCTAGAGAAATCTCTGTCCCAGGTTGGAAGCCAGCTTTTTCAATAGCTAGCAAAAGAAGGTCTAAAGCTTCAGAGTTAGATTGTAATTGTGGAGCAAATCCACCTTCATCTCCAACTCCTGTAGCGAGATATTTATCATTAAGAATGTTTTTCAATGTATGGAAGACATCAGCACCCATACGTATCGCTTCTTTTAGAGAATGAGCTCCTATAGGACGAATCATAAATTCTTGAAATTGGAGTCCATTGTTTGCATGCATACCCCCATTAATGAGATTCATCATAGGGCAGGGAAGAACATGCGCGAAGCAACCCCCTACGTAACGGTAAAAAGATCGTCCTAAGGTTGCGGCTGCTGCTTTAGCAGCTGCTAAGGAAACTCCTAAGATAGCATTTGCTCCTAATTTCTCTTTATTTGGTGTGCCATCTGCTTCTACCATAATAGAGTCTATAAGGATTTGATCAAATATGCTGACTCCTTGTAAAACAGGAAGCAGAACTTCTTTCACGTTTTTTAAGGCTTGTAAAACACCTTTCCCTTGGTATCGAGAGGTATCTTGATCGCGAAGCTCTAAAGCTTCTTTAATTCCTGTGGAGGCCCCCGAAGGCACACAAGCTTCTCCAAAAGTGCCTGTGTTGGTAATTACTTTAACATATAGTGTGGGATATCCTCTGGAATCTAAAATTTCTCTGGCTTGGATATCGGAAATGACAACTTCTAGCATGAGTCTTTAATCTCTTTTGTCAAGGGGTTGGAAACTAGCTCCCAAAGATCTATTTAACACAATATGAGCCATACGGATCATATGATCACAATGAGGTTGCGGGGAGGTTAAGGCAATATTAGGTTCTGATTTTACAAAAAGCAAGCAGATTTCGTTTCGGTTTTTCTTAATGTTTTATGAGAGATAAAGAAGTTGTTCTTTAGCAGCTTTCATTTTGTCACGATATTTAGCAGCTTCATCAAATCTGAATGCGTTGGCAGCTTGCTGCATGAGATTTTCGTATTTTTTTATAAGCTTTTCTAATTCTTGTGTAGATAAAGGTTTTTGAAGGGTATCTTGAACTTCCTTTTTTCCCCCTTGCGGAATAGGATTGGCAAAGATCGCTTTGATGATTGGTTTTGGTGTAATTTTATTTGCTCTATTGTATTCCAACTGTATTTGTCGACGACGTTCTGTTTCTTTTAAGGTTTTTTCTATCGAGGGAGTTTTATGGTCAGCATAAAAAATTACTTTTCCATCAACATTTCTTGCCGCTCTTCCACAAAACTGTATTAAGGACGAGGTGCTACGTAGAAAACCTTCTTTATCGGCATCAAGAATAGCGACTAAAGAAACTTCAGGGAGATCTAATCCTTCACGGAGTAAGTTTACACCTATGAGCACGTCAATATTACCTAAACGCAAGTCAGATAGAATACGAGTGCGCTCTGCTGTTTCTATTCCAGAATGCAAATAGGCGGCAGCGATATCTAATTCTGAAAGGAAAGCCGCGATATCCTCGGCAAGCTTTTTGGTGATGGAGATTACTAGAATCTTTTCCTGAGATTTAGATAAGTGTTTGCGAATTTCTTCTAGGAGATCGTCTACTTGCCCTGTTGCCGGACGGATTTCTGGAATAGGGTCAGGAATTCCTGTAGGGCGGATAATTTGTTCAACAATATGACCTTGACTTTCGTTTAGTTCTGTCTCTCCAGGAGTTGCAGATACATAAATAACATTATGGAAATATTTCCTAGCTTCTTCATAGGTCAGAGGGCGGTTGTCATAAGCAGAGGGAAGACGAAAGCCATATTCTACTAAAGATTGTTTCCTAGAAAGGTCCCCGCGATACATAGCGCGTATCTGAGGTAGTGTTTGGTGTGATTCGTCAATAACCAGTAAAAAGTCATCAGGGAAATAATCTAATAGGCAGGCGGGAGGAGCTCCTGGAGGAGTTTTTGTAAAGTGGCGAGAATAGTTTTCTATTCCTTTACAAAATCCGGTTTCTTTGATCATTTCGATATCATGAGTAGTTCTATGAAATAAGCGGTCTTGTTCTATAGGACGATCTTGGAAGAATACTAAACGTTCTTCTAGCTCTTCTCGTATAGAACGTATTGCTTGTTCGCGAACAGCTTCAGGCGTGACATAGTGTGATCCCGGATATAAAATAACTGAGGTTACCGATTCCTTAGGAATCATAGTTAGAGGATCACTGTATTCTATGGAAGTTAATGTGTCATTGAAAAATTCTAAACGAATTGCGAGTTCGCTTTCATAAGCAGGGAAAATATCGATCACACTACCGCGTTCGCGAAAAGTTGAGCGTTGCGCTACTGAGGAAGCTTGATAATTCATTTTTACAAGCTGGGAGGCAAGTATTGCTCTTGGATATTCCGTTCCTACTTCGAGTTCTAATGTCATGGAAGTGTAGTTTTCGGGAGAGCCAATACCATAAATACAAGATACAGAAGAAACAATTAAAGTATCTCTGCGCTCTAGAATAGATCGCGTTGCGGATAAACGCAGTTTATCGATTTCACTATTGATTAAGAGACTTTTTTCTATGTAGGTATCATTACGGGCAATATATGCTTCGGGCTGGTAGTAATCATAGTAGGAGATAAAATATTCAACAGCATTATTAGGGAAGAATTCTTTGAATTCTTGATACAGCTGTGCGGCTAGTGTTTTATTATGTGCTAATACTAGTGTAGGGCGATTGACATTAGCAACAACATTAGCAATGGTAAATGTTTTTCCTGATCCTGTAGTGCCTAACAACACCTGAGATGGAATGTGATTACGTATGCCTTGAGTAAGTTTAGCAATAGCTTCGGGCTGATCCCCACAAGGCGAAAAAGCAGCTCGTAATTCAAAGGTCATAGGAGTGTATAACAATTAAGGTAGTAAACGAGAGCGCCATTTATGGCTTAACCTTAAGGTATCATGGACTTCTTCCATAGTTTCTTTTGCTACAGCACGCATTTTTTCTGTGCCCAGTTGCAATGCGTCTTGAAGGGCTTGAGGTTTTGCAAGTAGTTCGGCACGTTTTTCTTTAAAAGGTTGTAAAAAGAGAATAAGTTCTTCGGCAAGGCGTGCCTTTACCTCAACATCTTTTATACATCCTTGACGGTAGCGTGTTTTAAATTCTTCAACTTCTTCTTTATTAGGATTGAAAATATCATGATAGATGAATAAAGGGTTCCCTTCGACTCTCCCAGGGGTCGTAGCGTGAATCCGATTTGGGTCGGTATACATTTTTCTGATCTTGTCTTTGATAGTTGCATCATCATCAGAAAGGTAGATTGCGTTGTTTGCGGATTTACTCATTTTCCCTTGACCGTCAATGCCGACTAGAGAGGTAAGTTCTCCTTGTAGAGTCTCTGGTTCGGGGAATATCTCTCCATATAAACGATTAAAATTGCGAGCAATATCACGAGTTAGTTCTATATGGGCCTCATTATCCTTACCTACGGGAACGAGTTGCGCTTTGGCAAGAAGAATATCCGCGCTTTGTAAAACTGGATAGCCCACCAACCCAAAGGACAAACCACCCTCTTCTATAGAAGCGTTCTTTGCCATTTCCTTAAGACTCGGAATCCCCATGATTCGATTGATCGAAATTAACATGGAAAACAGTAGGTAGAGTTCGTAGATTTCAGGTACGGCTGACTGTAAATAGATGGTAGATTTATTCGGATCTATCCCCACACTTAACCAGTCTGCAAGAACTTCATAAATATGGTTATCAACATCTAGCACTTGTTCTTTACGTATTCTGGTTGTAAGAGTGTGGAGATCCGCAACGATGAAAAAGCAGTCGTACGCCGGGTTATTCTGTAAGTCTAAACGATTTTTTATAGAGCCTACCCAGTGACCTAAATGCAGCTTGCCTGTTGGTCGATCACCGGTAAGTACGCGCTTTTTTTTGTTCATATAATTTTATTTTATTGAAGAGATTTTTCTAGTTCTTCGAAGTGATTCTTCAATGATACGATATCTTCTTGAATTTCTAGGAGGTTTTTCTCCCCTATAGGATTCTTTTGTGCTTCCAAAAGTCGTGCTAATAGATGACGAATCAAATGGCAGGTATTTTGTACATCTGTCATTATTAGAAATTCTTGGCCGTCTACTCTAGACAAACGATTTAAAAACACGCAACGTTCTTGCTGAGAGAGCATATCCGATGTGATGAAGTTAATAAATTCACCACGTTCGTGAATGTCTTTAGCAACACGAATCAACATCATGAACTCGGCTATTAAGCTTTGAGATGCTTGTTTTTGTTCTGTAGGAAGATCATGGATGAGTTTCCCATTAATGAGCATTTCAAAAAAGAAATTTGCTATTTCCTGTTGGCCATTAGAGCAGTTAAAAACAACATTTTGAAATTCTCGGAATGTTGTGTAGCCAATAGCGGTGGCAAAAATTCTTTTTAAATTTCCTTCAAGAATAAGAAAAACATTATCTTCCAGTTCCAGTGTTTTTGATTTCGCTGCCATATTTAGACCTTTGTATTGGGAATGAAATTACTTTTAACTTTTTGAAGCTTTTTTATCAATTTTTCAAGGGCAGCCTGATCCTCAGGAGACAATTCTGAGCATTTTTTTAATAATTCTGAGCCTTTGGAAAGCATAGATAGTGCTTGTTTTGCTAAGCATATCTGACGACGATCTGTAGAAATTAGAGGAAATTCCCTTCTGATAATATCTAGGAGTTCTCCTTTACTTTCTCCGCGGTAATTCCGGATAATAGCTTCTTTTTTTTCTTGAGACCCTTGGCGAGAGGCTAATGTGTAAATAGCCTGCCTTGGCATTTTTTCAGCTTCTATTTTCAAGGGTTCGGGGAGAGTAGAAAAGAGTTCGTAATAGACAAGAAAATTATAAGGAGTTTGACGGTTGCCATAGGTAAGTAGTAGCCAAGCTGAAAAAGCCCCTTCTCGGTAAATTTTTAGTAAATCACGCACTTTTTTTATACGTTCGCCATGCAACAGTACTGCTTGATGGTGGATTTGTTTGATTTGGGCAGAGAGATTACAAAGACTCTTGAAATCTTCTTCGGAAATCTGATCCTCGAACGTGTAATGTTGTAACAATTGGCGGAATTTTTCTTCTTCTTGTGGGGATAATTTTACATCGGAAAATCTGCTTAAGAAAGGGGAGTGCTCGCCTTCCATACGTTTACGTGTAAGCGTTTCCATTTTATCTTGTGTATTTTTCTTGAAACGGCTCTCCAACAACGTTTTTAAATTTCCCATAGGATTACATATCCCTCAGTAAAATTAACAATTCTTTGGTTAGATTGAGATAATCTTCGGAAGCCCGTGCTGAAGGCGCGGTAGCAAAGACAGGTTTCCCGTGAATAGCGGCTTCAGAAATCGTAATGTCTCGACGAATCTTAGTATTTAAAAGTCTTCCAGGGAATGTCTTATGGATTAAGTCAGCAAAAGCGGCGTTATTTTTACCACGATAGTTCCAGAAGGAAAGAGCAACTCCAAGGATACTCAGCGGATGGCGTGACGAAATGCCTTGAATAAATGATGACAATCTTTCTAGACCCTTAACACTGTAAAATTCAGGAGTGGCACAAATTAAGGCATATTGTGCTGCAATTAATGCAGACTCTGTAAGCCAGCATAGAGAGGGGGGCGTATCAATGATCACATAGTCGTAGTCATTTCCTACAGAGGTTAGAATATGTTTTAGACGTTCGTGAGAATAACGGTCAGCGGCTAAATTTCCGGAAACTTCTATACGCTCTAACCAAGTATCAGCAGGAATTAAATCTAATCCTGTATCCTCGATGGGGCGAATAACTTCACGAATATTTTTTTCACCCTGAAGAACGACAGCTAAGCTGTCGTAACAATCGGGGTCAAGACCCAGTCCTGAAGTAAGATTTGCTTGAGCATCAAAATCAATGAGGAGCACGCGAGCGTTGTGGTATTGCGCTAAAGCTGCACCTAAATGTAGAGTTGTCGATGTTTTTGCTGTTCCACCTTTAAAGCTATTGACAGCGATGGTTTTCATTGGAGATGCTCTTCCTTGGATCTGGGTTTTCTACAATAGTGGAGTTAAACTCAAAGAGTTCTTTTCTTCAAGTATAGTATTTATGAATTTGTCCTCTGTCATGTCATTTAAAACTCGGTTGTCTCGGGTACGTATTGCTAAGGTGTTTTGCTCAATTTCCCGATCTCCCAAAGTAACCATATAGTTTACTTGCATATTTTGTGCGTTCCGTATTTTTTTACTTACAGATTCATTAGAATCGTCTACTGTAACTACAAAGCCTAATTTTTGCCACGCTGTAGCAAGCTTTTGAGCTCGAGGTTGATGGCGGTCTGCCACAGTAATTAATCTGATATGTTCAGGACTGAGCCATAAGGGGAATCTTCCTTTGAAATGCTCTATAAGAATACCTAAGAATCTTTCAATAGAACCAAACAAAGCGCGATGCAACATAACTGGAGTGCTTTTTTCTCCCTGAGCATTTGTGTATTCTAACTCAAATCGTTCGGGTAGGAACATATCGAGTTGGATTGTTCCACATTGCCACGTACGTTGGATGGCGTCCTTCACATGAATGTCAATTTTCGGTCCGTAAAAAGCTCCGTCTCCAGGATTGATAATGAAAGGAGTGTTTGAATTGACAAGAGCACGCTCCAAAGCTGCTGTCGCTAGCTCCCATAGTTCATCACTTCCAATTGTTGCTTTTTCTGGGCGTGTTGACAACTCTAAATGATATTCTAGTCCAAATGTTGAGTATAATTCAGAAACTAGGTGTAAAATATTTAATGTTTCCTCTTCTACTTGTTCGGGGGTTAGAAATACGTGAGCGTCATCTTGATGGAATGCACGTACTCGCATAAGTCCTGAAAGAGCTCCAGAGATTTCGTAGCGATGTACGTGACCAATCTCTGCAATTCTTAAGGGAAATTGCTTATAGCTATGCAGACGTGTTTTATAATACAACATGCATCCAGGGCAATTCATGGGCTTAATTGCGTAGTCTTCGTCCTCTATCTTTAGAGTATACATATTTTCTCTATAGTTACTCCAATGTCCAGAAACTTCCCAAAGGCTACGGTTCATAAGCTGAGGAGTTTGGATTTCCTTATATCCCGCAAGTTGATGTAAGCGTTTCCAATACCCTATAAGGGCGTCCCAAATAATCATTCCTCTCGGATGGAAAAAAGGCATTCCTGCTGAACACTCCTGTTGAGAAAAAAGATCGAGTTTGGTTCCTAAAACACGGTGATCGCGTTTTTTTGCCTCTTCCAACTGGTGTAGATGTTCTTTTAATTCTTTTGTTGTAGGGAAGGCCACGCCATAGATTCTTACTAAAGATTCTCTTTGAGGATCCCCCCTCCAATAGGCTGCTGATGTGCGTAAAAGCTTAAAAGCTTTTACAGGGGCGGTGGAGGGCAAGTGGGGACCCCGACAGAGATCCATAAATTCCCCTTGGGAGTAGGCGGTAATACTCTCTCCTTCTGGGAGCTCTTGTATGAGTTCTACTTTAAAGGGATTATGGGCGAATTCTTTTAGGGCCTCTTGTTTGTTGTGAAATGTTTTTTTCTGCACTACAAACTTTTCTTCAGATATTTGGCCCATCATATTTTCAATCATTAAGAAGTCGTCTTCGCTGATAGAAAGATTGGCGAAATCGTAGTAAAATCCCTGATCGATAACAGGACCTATAGTGGGGATAGCGTCTGGCCATAAACGTAGTATAGCCTGAGCTAGAATGTGAGCAGAAGTATGTAAAAAAATTTCTCTTCCTTCAGGGTCCATAAAGGTAACAAATCTTAAGGTGTCTCCTTTGTGTAGGGTTGTAGACAGATCTTTAATTTGATCGTTTATAACAACGCCAGCAAAGTAATGAGAATTTTTTATTTTGCTCGCGAAATCAGCAGCTGTGGTGCCCTCAGGCAGCTCATAAGTTTCATTGTTGCAAATTACGCGGATCATCTTCTCTCCATTAAGAGTTTTTCTAAGCCTGTTATTGTAACGTTTTTCTGGATCAAAGCAAGGGAGTTTTCTTAAAAAAACTGTGTATTTAAGTGGGGGAATCCTGAGTTTTTTAGAGATGTTTAATGATAAAAGTATATTTGAGTTGGAGCCAAAGTTTTATTCTTTTATAATAGCATGTTTTCTATTCCAGAAACTACTTCTTCATGTCTATTTTTTTAGTATTTTTTACTGCTTTTATCTGGTCCTCGTCTTTTGCCTTTAGCAAATTAGCAATGGAGGCTTCGGCTCCTTTATTTGTAACAGGCAGTCGCATGCTGATTGCTGGTTTAGTGTTGGTGGGAATCGTATTGTGGAAAAAAGGGTCGTTAAAACTACCAAAACAGGCGTATGTTCCCGTTTTGATTTTATCAATAGTTGGGTTTTATCTAACGAATGTTTGTGAGTTTCTAGGTTTGCAGAACTTATCTTCTTCAAAGGCTTGTTTTATCTATGGACTTTCTCCGTTTATTTCCGCATTGTTTTCTTATATCCAGTTGCGAGAGACTGTAACATTAAAGAAGTTGGGGGGATTGATTCTGGGGCTATTTGGTTATCTTTCCTACCTATTCTTTGGGGGTAGTGACACAAGTACGTGGAGCTGGCAGTTAGGTATTCCTGAAATTTTATTATTACTTGCGACGTGTTTTTCTGCTTTTGGGTGGACGTTGTTAAGAAAAATAGAAAAGAACTCCTCTCTGTCAGTAATGGCAATCAACGCTTACGCTATGCTTGTTTCCGGAGTTTTATCTTTGGGACACTCTATGGTTGTTGAAACTTGGAACCCTATTCCTGTCAGTAATGGCATTCTCTTTGTTCAAGCAATTTTCTTTCTTATACTGTTTTCTAATCTCATTAGCTACAATTTGTATGCTAAGTTGTTGAGGAAATATTCTTCAACGTTCCTTTCTTTTTGTAATCTTGTTATGCCTTTATTTTCTGCATTTTATGGCTGGGTGCTTTTAGGGGAAAGCCTGTCGGGAGCATTACTTCTTGCTGTGGTGTTTATGGTTGTAGGTTGTCGTTTAATCTATCATGAAGAATTTCGCCAAGGCTACATAGTTTCTTAATGTAAAGCGGATTTACATAAAAAGGGCTCAAATGAATATTGAGCCCTTTTTATTATCTTAAGAAGAAAAGCTATATTAGCTAAAGATTGCGGAAGTTGTTTGTGTTTGAGAATCAGCTATATTTTGCAGAGTTTGCAAAGCAGAGTTGAAGCTTTGTTGTGACTGCTCTTGAAGCTGTTGAGCTTGTCCTGCATATTGGCTTTGAATAGAAGATAATTGTTTTAATTCTTCAGCATGAGCTTCCGCCATACCTGCTTGTTTTTGGTGGTGAGCGATCTCGGCACCCATAACACCCCCAACGATCCCATCAATACCTGCGGTAAGCGCGTGAACCATCTGAGACATCTGCATAGACGTAGACAGGGCTCTACCAGCGAAAGCTGCAGCGCGACCCCCCTGAGTTTTTACTACGTTCATACCTCGGGCAATTTTGTCTTTCCATCCGGGGGTATTTAAAGCTTTACCAAACAGGCCACCGCTTTTTCCTGCAGCGCCTGCTGTAGCTTTTGCAGCAGCGCCTGCCATGTCGTCTACTAATCCTGCGGCTGCCTTTGCTGCGCTTTGAGCAGCAGAACCTGCAGCAGTGGAAGCAGCTGCTGTTGCTGTTTTAGTAGCAGCGCTAGTGGCATCTGCCGCAACTTTTGAAGCTTGAGACGCTGCAGAGCTGGCTGCGGATCCAGCAGCACCTGCGGTTTCTTTTGCAAAAGCTGCAGATTTTAATCCACCTAAGCTTTTTGCTGCAGAAAGGATACCGCCACCGACGGCAACGGCAAAACCTACGATATTTACAATACCAGAGATCATGCTTTGTTTAGCTTGCGCTTCTGTAGCAGCAGCTTGGTGATTCGCTTGAGTTCTAATAGCGTTCCCGATTTCTGGAGCCATAGCTACTTGGTTTTGGATAGCCTGGTTTTGTTGTTGGAACTGCGAAGACCAGGATTTTGCACTAGCTTGTGCAAGTAGTGTCATGATTAATCCCAATAGGGCAAGAGTTCCCATGCCTTTTTTAATCACAACACCGTTGACTTCTGTATTCTCAGGAATGGGAAGCTGTGGTAGCTCATAGTTATTTTGTTGAAGTCCTTTTGGCCCTTTTACAGCTTGAGCTGTAACAGTACTCGAGGCACTGGATACTGATGTAGAAGATGATGATTTTTCAGATTTATCAGTTTTAGAACTTTTTGATGTTTGCGAAGTAGCTTCTTTTTTAGAAGTTCCCTGAGCTTGAGTTTCCTGAATTAGATCCTCAAAACCTGCGGCGACCTCTTCTTGCGTACCTTGTGTACTCCCTGTTTTACCTTGTCCTTGAGCTTTAGCAGCTGCTAGACTGGCATTTTGTGCAAGCTGAGCAGCTAATGAAGGATCAGTATTGTTATTTCCACTAACTCCTGATGTCATAGCAAAAATGTCCCCTTAATAAATAATTTTTATACTGCTGATGCTAAGCCTGAGCTAATAGCTTGGAAGGCTTTAGCAATTTGAGCACCTAATTTAGTTGCTTGTTGCTGCATTTCGTTAGCACTGTCAGTTTGTTTCGCGGCGATTTTACTGGCTTGTTGCCAAAACATAGTGAACATCTTCATCATTTCTGATTGTGCTGTTAGCATTCCTGTTTTTTTCTGTATGTCGGCAAGTTCGGTTTGTAGTTCGGATAATTTGAGATCCCCAATACCTTTAACTAAAGCTGGCACAGCTACAACCAGACCCATGCCTGCAGCTACCCATTTGTTTCCTAAAGCATTGATTACTTTAGATAGTTTAGGGAAGGATTTAGAAAGAGCTTTTTGCCCTGTTTGGAAGATCTTAGACATGTTTTTCATAAGAGTCTTCACAGCAGCTTTCACAGCTTGTTTGATAATTTGTTTAATACCTTGTTTTACAGCTGTTTTTACAGCTTCCATGATTGCTTGCTTAACAGCTTGCACAATAGCTGTTTTTATGGCTTGCATCACTGCTTGCACAGTAACTTGTGTTGCCACAGTTGTTGCTACGGAAGTTGCGGCGGCAGCACCAGCAGTGGCTCCAGCAGTTGCGGCAGCTGCCGCTGCGGTGGCTCCAGCAGCAGCAGTTCCTATAAGACCCAAACCACAGGTGAATAAAGCTGCAACAACTGAGACTACGGTGATTGTTACTGAAACAGCTATCATCACAGTGTTTACTGTCTCGAGAGTCTTGTTGCTTCCTGCCTTACTTTGAATCTCTTGCATTTTTCGGTATTCTTCGCGTTCTGAGTCAATCTTGAGTCCTTGAGATTCCAAAGATAAGCGGTTCATAGTTGAGGCTTGCGCTTGTGTACTTTGATAATCGGAAAGAGCAGAAGCCGTTGCTTCTCCAAGGGAGGCGATAGCTTTTGCTAGAGCCATGCTGATTTCCATAACTTCCTGTCTAGGGGTTATGGAGGGTTTAGGAAGATCAGGAGTTTCCAGTGCTTGAATTGTGGAGTTAGATGTTCCGTTGACAGCAGAAGCTACTAATGCTTGGATTTCTTGTAATTGTGAAGAATCCACAGAAGATAAAGAAGAGAGAGTGGTCTCTAATGTTTTGTTAGTCTCTTCAATAGTAGACTGGAGGTTTACAGCCTGGAAAGCAGAAGCTCCGGCGGCTTGGTTAGCGCCGGCTGCAGCTTCTGCGGATACAGTCTCTTGTCCTGCGGCAATCCCTTGTCCTGCCATCAGATTCTCTGAAGATTGTGCTTCAGAAACAGCCCCAGTTTTTTCCTTGCCCTGAGTTCCAGCGATACTAGCATCGCTCTGCATTTCAGCGTTTTTTCCCTGGCGAGTATGCTGAATTTGCTTAGTTTCATTACCAGCGAGTTTGTCTGGGTTGGGTACTGCTTGTGGTGTAGAAGCTAGCACCTGAGCCAGGATATTTTTCTGATTGGAACTATCTGGACCTGAGGTAGAAAGAGACATCTTCTAATTACCCTATGTTATCTAAAATTATTGTAAAACTAACGTCTATCAGAGATATGTTTGTTTACTGTTGAAGATAAGTTTTTTAAACCATGAAGTACTGAGGCGAGATCTTTAGCAAACTTAGCATCTTCTTTAGGATTGTTAAACAAGCCTTCAGTTAAACTCTCGATAGGTAGAGAATCTAAAGTGCCGTTTAGAGCAGCCATTATCTGAGCTAGTTGTTTTTCATCTTGAATCCCAGAAAATGTCTGAGCCAAAGGTAAATCTTTATAGATCGAGGAAACTAAATTCTCTAAGTTTGAGATAGCTTTTTCTTGTTTGTCTGTTCCCTTAGAAACTAAGGCTGGAGAGGTGTTAGTGTGTTTTGTAGACGTCTTCTTAGCCGTAGTCGTAGTTTTTTTTGTTTTTCTAACTTTTTTATTCATATTGGAGTTCTCCTAACCCTAGGTTAATTTTTTTTCCCGGAGGTTTTTTTTGCCGGCGTTTTTGATTTAGCAGAGGTAGTTTTTTTCTTTTTTGGAGTTGTGTCCGAGCTCTTCCCTTTAAGAGAATCTTTCATGATGTTACAGCGTTCTTTTAAAATTCTGTACTCGGGTTTGTTAGCACAGATATCAATAGTGATATCTAAGAAATCTCTAGATTCTTCGGTTTGGTCGATCTTCATTAAACTGTCAGCTATGTAATAGGGAGGGATGGGGTTATTAGGCTCCGCATCAAAAGCAAGGAAGAAGCCAAAGGCCGCTTCATTGTACATTTTGAGTTGATGATAACATGAGCTTAAGCCTAGGATATACTTGTAGCACTGGGGTTTTGAGGCTGTAAGGATTTGGAAAAGGCCAATGGCTTCATTGTATTTCCCTTGGGAATAAAAGCTGTAAGCTATTGTATAGATCTCTTCTAATAAAACGTCGGATAACCCTAGGATTTGCTGGAGAGTTAATCCGGCATCAAGTCCCTGTAAAATTCCCATTAAAGCTTGTTTTGTTTCTTCTTCTGTTGGGACAGGATATTTCTGTTCTAAATCATTAGCCTTAGCTTTTTTTTGTGCAGCAAGCTCAGCGAGTCGGCTACGTGTTTTTTTATTAAACGAGGCTGATGGCTTTTTAGAATTATTTGAAGTAGGCTTGCTCATTAATATAATTCCTAAAATTAAAATTATTTAATTCATAAATCAATTTTAAAATTAATTATTTTGAAAAAACAAGTTATTAATTGGATATAATTCAAGCTCTTTACAGATTATCATTTGATAAGTTGTTCTTGTTTTGTCTCTTAAGGATTATAAAAATTACGTGTCTTGACATTAGTTTTTGGGTATTTTACTTTTTGCTTTCGCAAGATCCTTTATTAGAATTTTCTATGGCTGCAAGACCCCTTATCCAACTACTCGATACAATTACCATCAATCAGATAGCTGCGGGAGAGGTAATTGAAAATGCTATATCTGTTGTTAAAGAGTTGGTAGAGAATGCTTTAGATGCTGGGGCTGATGAGATAGAGGTAGAAACACTTGGGGGAGGTCAGGGCCTTATTGTTGTTAAAGACAACGGCTGTGGGATGAGCTCTGAGGAGGTGACTTTAGCTCTTAAGCGTCATGCTACCTCAAAGATAGAAGAGTTTTCTGATGTGTTTTCATTATCAAGTTTTGGCTTTCGAGGCGAAGCTCTCCCTGCAATAGCATCTATTTCTAAAATGGAGATCCTTTCCTGTCCTAAAGGAGGAGAAGGGTCTAGAACAATAATCCACGGAGGAGAAGTTATTGCTGCAGAGGCAAAACCACGTCAGCTAGGAACAACTATTTCCGTAGATTCCTTATTTTATAACGTTCCTGTGCGTCGAGGGTTTCAAAAAAGCCCTCAAACAGATCGGGTAGCCATGAGAAAGCTGTTAGAAAATAGGATTTTATCCATAGAGGGTGTGGGTTGGTCTTGGATAAGCGAAAGACAGCAGGAATTTCATATACTTAAGCATCAAGGCCTTGCTGAGCGTGTCGCGTTTGTTATGGGCGAGGGTTTCATGCAGGAGGCTTTTAGAGTAGATAGGGTAGAGGAACCTGTACGTCTTGTAGGTTTTTTAGGTTCGCCGTCTTTCCATCGCCCCACGCGTTTAGGACAGCGGATTTTTATCAATGATCGTCCTGTAGATTCAGCGCTGATATCCAAGCAAATCAGTGAGGCGTATGCTATGCTCTTGCCTCCACAAAGATATCCTGTTTTTGTTTTAAAACTTTATCTTCCTCCAAAGTGGTGTGATTTCAATGTGCATCCTCAAAAAACAGAAGTAAGAATTCTTAAGGAAGAATTTGTTAGAGAATTCCTTTCAGAGTCTATAGGGGAGGTGTTAGCACGCTCTCAAGAATCTTCAATTTGTGAAAAAACATCCTTTACTTTGCCTACGCTGCGATTTTTTGATGGGCAACTTCTCGAGACCTCTTTAGAACAACAACCTTGGGAGCCTATGAGCTTACCCGTGACACGATTAGCAACACCTTCCATACGATCTGTTTCTTCCCCTGATTGCCAGCAGGAGATCCCTTCTATAGACACGCAGACAGAAATAGTTTGGGGAGAATCTCAAGGAGTGCGTTTTTTAACTTCATTAGGAAAAATAGTTCTTGCAGAGGACTCTGAAGGAGTTCATGCTATTTTTACAGAAGCTGCGCGTAAACATTTATTTTACCTATCTTTGCTGGAGAGCCAACAAGAATGCTACAAGAGCCAGTATTTTTTGGTTCCGTTATGTTTGGAGGTTACGCCTCAAGAGAGAGTTTTTCTTTTATCTCACATCGAAGAATTTAAACAATTGGGAATAGAAATCTCTCAAATAGGCCCTTGTGTATTTGCTATTGAAAGTGCCCCGACGTTCATAGGTGAAGAAGAGTTGAAATCTTGGATACTTTCTTTAGCAGCAGAAAGTCATACAAAAGTTGATAAAAAAGCAATGGCTCTTTTGATCAAAGAGGCTTTAACTCAAACCATATTTTGTAAAACACTACGAACATTCGATATTTCTTGGCTATCTTTGCTCTGGCAGATAGGTAAGCCGGAAAAGGCGTTTGATGGGGCGTTAATACGTCGATTAATTTTAGACGAAGATTTTATTAAGGAGTAAATTATGTTCCGAGATCGTATTGAAAGAGCTCAGGCGGCTCTCGTAGATTATGGTATTGACGGATTTATCGTAGAAAGAAGCGAGGATCTTGCTTATTTTTTAGATGATAAAGTGACCTCAGGAACTCTTCTTATAGGGAAAAATGAAGTAGTGTTTTTTGTCTATCGTATGGATAAAGATCTCTATGCTGATCTTCAAGGTCCTTCTCTTGTATTTTGTGATAGAAACATAGCAGAATTTCTCCTTCCTTATCTTGAGACAACAACATATCAAATTTTAGGTTTTGATAGTTTTCATACTTCATTTCATAGGTATCAAGAAAGAGAAAACGCCTCATGTTCTTGGGTGCCCATTAATCTATTTACAGAAAAATTGCGCAGCATAAAATCTGCGGATGAAATTGAAAAGATGCGCCAGGCGGCGACCCTCGGTTCTGAAGGTTATGATCATGTTCTCTCTGTGCTGCAAGAGGGCATAACAGAGAAAGAAGTTGTAAGACTCCTTCGTGTATTTTGGGCAAAGGCTGGCGCTGAAGGTCCATCGTTTTCTCCCATTGTTGCTTTTGGTCATCATTCTGCCTTTCCTCACGCAGTTCCTACCGATAGAGCCCTACATAAAGGAGATATCGTACTTATTGATATAGGAGTTTTGTATCAGGGATATTGTTCAGATATGTCCCGCACAGTAGCGTGGGGGCGTCCTGATTCTCGTCTTGTAGAAAGTTATCCTGCAGTAGTAGAGGCACAGCAAGAGGCTATGAAATTATGCCGAGCGGGTGCTCTATGTCTAGATATTCACGAAGAGGCCGCTCGCATTCTTAGGAAATATGAGCTGGAGGACTATTTTTGTCACGGCGTAGGCCATGGTGTGGGAAGAAATATTCACGAATATCCTTTACTATCTCCAAAATCTGGTACAACTACTTTAGAGACAGGAATGACCGTTACAGTTGAGCCCGGAGTGTATTTCCCGGGGATTGGCGGTATACGCATTGAAGATACGGTGTTGATAGATGGAAATAAAAATTTTAGTTTAACCAATCGACCTGTATCTACAGAGTTAGTTTTCTTATAAAAGTATTCTCTCTTTGTTTAGTTGTTTTTTAATGTTAAATACAGATGCTTTTGTTTGTATAAATTGATTTTTTTTCTCTAATCGGTTATCTTTTAACTTTATTTTTAGTTTGTTTCTAATATGCACCAGCTTTTTTCGATCGGATACAGCCTGATGAGTATCGCTGCTTTGCTCTGGATGGTGTGTGGCGTTCCAGATCATTTGGAAAATTTATATAATATTTCTTTGAATTTTGATGGTGCGAAAGAGAAACAAGACATGTTCCCTCAAGCTCAAAATGTCTCTAAAGGGATTTGGTTTTTGGATTTCCCGGAACTTAGGGAAAAGTTGCCAGATCTTAGACGAGAGCTTGTGTTTTTAGGAAGCAACAAACGCCCTGACGCGTGTGGCGGTAAGTTTTTTTTGGAATTAGCTACTTCTAAGGACGCTTATGTTGCTAGCGCCAATGAAAAAATTTACTTGCAGGTTGTTCCTTCTCCTGAAGGGGGGGTGTTTACTTTTAGCCCCGAAGGAAAGCCTACGGACTTATGGTTAGAGTGCCGTCCTTTGAGTACGGATAACCGTATAGAGGTAAAAGTCCGTTTGATGGGTGTAAATAGAGAGATGATTACCTCTCCTAAAGAAAGAGAAACCCTGTTTTTAAATGCTCCTGCTAGGGGGATTGAATCTTGGGAAATTGGTGGTGTTCGTGTGGATGCGAGTTTCCCTGTGAAGCAAAAGATTCGTCGTATAGGCTGTGACAAGTTCCTTCTTATGCACGGTGGCCCAGCTTACGCCGATAAAGCTGTTAAAGAACGCGTGGATTTTGTGTCTTTGTCTGATGAGAACTACAGTCGTTACCTCGCTGTTGGTGATATTTTACTTTGGAATGGAAATTGTTGGCAGACATGCGGGGAATTTCGCGGAGAGAGTTCTGAAGTGCCTCTTTTAGAGGTAAAGAAGATAGATGAGAAAGTCATGGTCATAGAAGTATGGAATGTTGGGGGAACAGCCCGGCAGTCTATGAGTTTGGTAAAAACTATGAGTTCTCCTATAGAGGTTGTTGAGATTATTAAAGAATTTGAATTTGTTGGGATGCGTTCTTGGTCCCGTCCTATCATACAGGCTGGCGGGCAGAGAATGATTCTTTCTCCTGATGATTGGGTGGTATACACAGGAAAGTCTTGGGAAAAGATCACACGAAAAGAACAGTTGGAAGATTATCTTTCAGGAAAGACTCAAGGGCCGTTATTGGTTTTTGATAAATTAGAAAAAGACTCGAGGGAGTTTGTTTTGCACGCTCATGTATTTAATGCGCAAAGGACTTTAGTAGAGGCTGTGACACTGCCATTAAAGCAAGGTTTTGATACTGGGTATTCGACTTCCAAAGAAGAGGCAATTCCAGGAAGGCAAGCTCTTGTGGGCAGCGAGGGAACTAATCGTGGGGGATCGTAAATGCGTTTTTGGCGTACTCCTTTAGTTTATTTCTTTGGATTGTCGGGTTTAGCTTGTTGCACTCCCGGCCTAGCTCTAACCGTTGCGGAAAAAGCTGCATCTTTAGAAAAATCCAAAGACTCTATAGATAGTTCCTTGGGTTTGGCTTCATTTAACGCAGACATGAAGGAATATAACCTTCAATTAAAGAGTCTTTATGAAGAAGCCGCCGCTTTACGTGCATCAGGTTGTGAAGATGAAGCTCAATGGAAAGGGCTTTTAAATAAGCTAACTGATGTAAAAAATCAAATTAAGCGTATCGAAAATCTTTGGTCTGCGGAAATTCGAGAACGAGGAGAAAATCCCGAAGATTATGCTTTGTGGCATCACCCCGAGGCTACGATTTATAATTTGGTTTCAGACTATGGTGATGATAATGTTATTTATCTGGTGCCTCAAGATGTTGGTTCGATCAAAGTTTCTTCATTATCAAAATTCACTGTTCCCAAAGAAGGTTTTGAAGAGTGCTTGACGCAGTTGCTCTCTCGTCTTGGAATTGGTATACGTCAGATAAGCCCGTGGATTAAAGAGCTCTATACAACGCGCAAAGAGGGATGTGGAGTTGCCGGTGTTTTCTCTTCTAGGAAGGATTTAGATTTACTCCCCCCCACCTCTTATATTGGTTATGTATTAAATTCTAAGAATATTGATGTACGTGCGGATCAGCATATTTTAAGAAAATTTGCTAATCTTGATACCATGCATATTGATGCGTTTGGAGGGAAGTTATGGGTTTTTGGCTCTGTTGGAGAAATTAACGAGCTGCTTAAAATCTATGACTTTATTCAAGCAGATAGTGTGCGTCAGGAATATCGCGTTGTTCCTTTAACAAAGATAGAAGCTTCCGAAATGATTTCTATACTTAAAGCAGCATTTCGAGAAGATATTACCAGAGAGGGTGATGAAGAAGGATTAGGTCTTAAAGTTGTTCCCCTGCAACATCAAGGGCGTTCTCTATTTTTAAGTGGCACCGCAGCTTTAGTACACCAAGCTATAGATTTGATTAAGGATCTTGAAGAGGGAATAGAAAATCCTACAGATAAAACAGTCTTTTGGTATAGCGTTAAGCACTCTGATCCTCAAGAATTAGCGGTCTTATTATCACAAGTACACGATGTGTTCTCTGGTAAGGAGGGAGGAGCCCCCTCATCTTCTGAAGCTATCCTTCGGGAAGCTGCCTCTACAATAAGTATCGATACCACTTCAGTGGGTTCTGTAAAAGAGGGTTCTGTAAAATATGGCAATTTTATAGCAGATTCTAAAACAGGAACTTTGATCATGGTTGTAGAGAAAGAAGCTCTGCCCAGAATCAAGATGCTATTAAAAAAGCTGGACGTTCCTAAAAAAATGGTGCGTATAGAGGTTTTGCTGTTTGAAAGAAAGCTTTCTAGCCAACGTAAGGCCGGATTAAATCTTTTGCGCCTTGGAGAAGAAGTTTGTAAAAAAACCTCTTCTACTATCTCTTGGACCAGTTCTGGGATTTTAGAGTTTCTTTTTAAAGGGAACACAGGTTCTTCTTTAGTTCCTAGTTATGATCTTGCTTATCAGTTTCTAATGGCTCAAGAAGATGTGCGTATCAATGCCAGTCCTTCTGTAGTTACCATGAACCAAACTCCTGCAAGAATAGCGATTGTAGAAGAGATGTCAATAGCTGTTTCTGCGGATAAAGAAAAGGCCCAATACAACCGTGCGCAATATGGTATTATGATCAAAATGCTTCCCGTAATCAACATAGGGGAGGAAGACGGGAAAAGCTATATTACCTTAGAGACAGACATTACTTTTGACACAACTGGGAAAAACGCTAACGAGCGCCCTGATGTTACTCGACGTAATATTACCAACAAGGTACGTATTCCTGATGGAGAGACAGTAATTATCGGAGGATTGCGTTGTAAGCACGCTTCAGATTCTCAAGATGGCATTCCATTTCTTGGGGAGATCCCTGGTGTAGGGAAGCTGTTTGGTATGAACTCTACAGCAGATAGTCAAACAGAAATGTTTGTATTTATTACGCCGAAAATTTTAGATAATCCTATAGAAAAAAAAGAACGGCATGAAGAAGCGATTCTTTCTTCACGTCCTGGGGAAAATACGGAATTTCGCCAGGCACTGTTTGCTGGAGAAGAAGCTGCAAAGGCGGCTCATAAAAAATTAGAACTCATTTCTGCTATAGAATTACCCGCGTCTCAAGTACAGGGGCTAGAGTATGATGGTCGGTAAGTCTTTACTCTCTCAAGAGCTTCTTAACGCTCTACCCTATAGCTTTCTAAAAAAACATTGTTTACTGCCATTAGAAGAGCAGGAAAACGGCATAACGATGGCTTATGCAAACTCTACCTCTCTTATGGCGAAAGATGAGGTGCAGCTGCTTATAAAGAAGCCTGTGCTTTTTATCCTTAAGGATGAAACGGATATCTTAAAAAGTTTACAAAAGATCTATTCGAATTTAGAAGGGAAGGCTTCTGACATGCTGTTAAGCATGAAAGAGGGGGGGGTCTCTCAAGCAAGTGAAGAAGAAGATCTTTTAGAAAATACAGATGCTGTTCCTGTAGTGCGTTTTTTAAATCTCATTTTAAAAGAAGCTATAGAAGAACGTACCTCGGATATTCATTTTGAACCTTTGGAAGATTCTTTGCGCATACGCTATCGTATTGATGGAGTCTTACACGATCGTCTTTCTCCACCCGCACATCTACGTTCGGCTTTGATCACTAGGATTAAAGTTTTGGCAAAGATGGACATAGCAGAGCATCGTCTTCCTCAAGATGGAAGAATAAAAATCCAAATAGGCGGCCAGGAAATTGACATGCGTGTGAGTACAGTTCCTGTGATCCATGGAGAGCGTGTTGTTTTGAGGATTTTAGATAAGCGTAATGTGATTCTAGATATCTCTGGATTGCAAATGCCTAAGAATATCGAAAAGTCTTTTAAAGAGGTAATTGCTGTTCCTGAGGGCATCCTCTTGGTGACAGGGCCTACAGGAAGCGGAAAAACAACAACTCTGTATAGTGTGATACAGCATCTTTCCGGCCCCTTTGCCAACATTATGACAATAGAAGACCCTCCTGAATACAAGTTGGCAGGAATAGCTCAGATTGCTGTGAAGCCTAAAATCGGTTTGTCTTTTGCATGTGGTTTAAGACATTTGCTTCGTCAGGATCCCGATGTTTTAATGGTTGGGGAGATTCGTGATCAGGAGACAGCAGAAATAGCGATACAGGCGGCACTAACAGGACACCTTGTTGTTAGTACATTGCATACTAACGACGCTATTTCTGCAATCCCCCGTCTTTTAGATATGGGAGTAGAACCCTATTTACTTTCGGCAACAATTATAGGTGTTGTAGCGCAAAGGTTAGTAAGGAAAATTTGTCCCATCTGTAAGGAGCGTTGTGCAGCAAGTGTTCAGGAGCAGGCGTTTCTACACTCTATAGGTATCGATGCTGATGTGCCGTTATATTGTGGAAAGGGATGTGCTCAGTGTTTCCGTTCAGGATATAAGGGTCGTCAGGGAATTTACGAATTCTTACATCCTGATGCAGCCTTGCGTTCAGAAATAGCTATGCATAAGCCCTATCACGTGTTGCGAGAATATGCTGAACAGAAAGGATTTCAACCTTTATTACAACATGGTGTCGCTCTAGCTCTTTCAGGAGAGACGACTTTGTCGGAAGTTTTCCGTGTTACGAAACGGTATGACTAAGTAGGGGGATAAAGATATGCCAAGATATCGCTACACCTACCTCAATGCTAAAGAGCGACGTAAACAAGACTGGATAGAAGCACTACATCTTCAGGAAGCGAGAGAAAAACTCTCTCAACAGGGTGTACAACTTTTGTCTATTCGAGAGGTTCCTCCTCGTCGTGTACGATTAAAAAATAGTGAATTGATCATTTTCTCAAAACAAATGCTACTTCTTCTTCGTTCGGGGTTGCCTTTATACGAAACTCTATCTTCACTTCGAGATCAATATCAAGGACAGGCGATGTCCGGATTGCTGACAGTGTTTATGGAAAACCTCCGTGGAGGTGGATCATTGTCACAGGCAATGGCAATTTACCCAGGGATTTTTGACAATTTTTATAGCAGCGCCGTTCTTGCTGGAGAAAGTGTAGGCAACCTAGATGGGTGTTTACAAAACATCATCATAGTTTTAGAAGAACGTGAGCAAATGACTAAAAAGCTTACAGCGGCGCTTAGCTATCCGATAGTTTTGTTAGTATTTTCTCTAGCTGTGATTCTATTTTTCCTTACGGGGGTGATTCCTTCGTTGAAGGAGACATTTGAAAATATGGAGCCCAACACTCTGACTTCTATAGTATTCGGTCTCAGCGATTTCGTGTGTAAATACAAGTATCTTATGCTAGGCCTTTTGGGATCGGGAATTGTGAGCATAATAGCTACACGACGCAAACCCTTCTGGAAAAAATGGTACGAGAACACTTTATTTTCTATTCCTGGAGTGAAGAATTTTTTTGTCAAATTGGGATTTAGTAGGTTTTGCTCTGTAGTTTCGGCGATTCTTCGTGGTGGTGGAACCTTGATAGAGGGATTAGAGCTTGGCTGTGGGGCTGTTCCTTATGACGTACTACGTGAAGATATGCGACAAATGATTCACGCCGTCATAGAAGGGAGTTCGCTAAGCAAAGAGTTGGCAAAAAGATCATGGGTGCCGAAATCAGCTTTGGGGATGGTTACTTTGGGGGAGGAATCCGGAGATCTTGCTGATGTTCTCGGACATGTCGCTCATATTTATAATGAAGATATTCAAAAAACACTAACCTGGATAACCTCGTGGTGCCAGCCAGTGATTCTTGTGTTTCTTGGGGGAATTATAGGGATAATTATGTTGGCAATACTTATCCCATTAACAAGCAATATTCAAATTTTATAGACAAACAGAGCAGAAGTTATGAAAAAACACAAACGTAAACAATCCATTACATTGATTGAAATGATGGTTGTTATCACATTGATCGGGATTGTTGGTGGAGCTTTAGCTTTTAATATGCGCGGTAGCATTCAAAAAGGCAAAGCTTTCCAATCAGAGCAAAACTGTGCCAAGGTGTACGACATCTTAATGATGGAATATGCCACAGGAGGAGCTTCTTTAAAAGAGATCGTAGACCGTAAAGAATCAGTTCTTGAAGGAGCTGCGTGGTGTAAAGAAGGGAAAAAATTATTGAAAGACGCCTGGGGTGAAGAAATCATTGTGAAGATCAATGACAAAGGTGACGACTTGATAGTGTTTTCGCAACGAGCAGCAGGAACAAATAGCAAGGATAGGTAAAGGTTACTATGGCGCTGCGTAAAAAGAAGATAAAGCGGGGTTTTCTGCTTATCGAGGTATTGATGTCACTGTCATTAGTTTGTCTAGTGCTTATGCCTTGTATTCGTTTTTACTGTGGGGTGCATAAATCTATCCAAGATGATGTTATCAATTTACAGTTGCCCGCTGTGATTGATTATTGTTTTTTTGCCGTTGAAGACAATATGCGAGAGCAAATGCTTAATGGAAATTTCCCTACATCAGGTTCGGGTGAGCTCTCTTGTGTTGTTTATACAAGCCAAGGGAATGGGATAAGGGTTCCCTATGTGTATTCTATGGAGATTCGCAAAGGAATGCGTGTAGAGACGAACACGGTAAAAGCTTGTTTTGCCGACGTAATCGTTGAGATTTTCCCTAATCAAAAATATACAACATCGGTGCAACGAAGTGTATGCGTAGTAGTATAACCTTTTTAAAAAAACAGAAAAGGTCCTTCCTTCTTATGGAGGTTTTGGTATCCATCACCTTATTAGCCGTGCTATTCGGTGTTTTAGGGTTTTGGCAAAGACACATGTTTTGCTCTACCAAACGCAATGAGCAGGCATATAAAACATTTTTACAGGAAAATTACGCATATAAGCAATTGCGGACTATATTCCGCGCTACATCTCAAATAGAAGAGATCCCGGGAGCACTATGTTCTGTAGTTTTTGATCGTGGGGTATACCGGGATCCTGATCTTGCTGGAGAAGTCGGGGGCTCGCTATACTATCATAAAGAGCAGGGAAGACTAGAACTTCAAATACGTAGTCTAAGAAATCACGGTAAGGTAGAAACCTCCTTACTTTTAGATAACGTCTCCCAAGTCGACATTGTTCCTCGGAGGAACAATAGTGATCCAGAGCTTCCTGAGAGGGTGCTGATGGTCATCCATCGCCATTTTCCTAAGAGTACTGAGCGCGTGTTGACATATCAATTTGCCTTGGGGAAATAACGATGCAGTCTTACATTTTCACTTTACTATGCCTGGCTTCTTTAGTTTCTATGGTGTCTTTTGATGCTGTAAATGCAAGAAAACGCTCAGTTTATTCGCGCATTGTAGAAAATAGTGAAAATCTCTTTACGGCACAACGCTCAGCCTGTGCAGAGGTAGAATATCAGGAAAAATCTAAAAAAATCTCTGCTGTGGAAAAGATTTCTAGAGATTCCGAAAATTCTTCTCCAAAAAAGACAGCCAAGGTAGCTACCACGAAAAAACGTAAATACCGCCTTCTAAAAGTTCCTTTTTCACGACCACCAAACAACTCTAGGTTTAATTTATATGCTCTTATGCAAGAGTCTCCTGAGGATTACGCGGATTCAGTATCCTGGCATGCATTATTTATACGCTTGTTGAGACGTGTTTATGTGGATACGGGATGCGTGCCTCCAGGTTCAGAGTATGCGGTTACGAAAGCTTTGCTAAATAAAAAAGAAGAGATTTTGCAAAGGGGGAAAAAATTTGGGGCCGATGTCATTGAAACTCTTACATTGCCCTCACAAGAGGCAGAGATTCTTTATATTATGCTGCGAGGCACTAAAACTGCCCAACCTCTACTTAATTTTCTCCATTATGAGGAGAAACCTCAAGGGATGATAAAGTTAAACTTGATATTTGCTGATCCCCTACTCTTAGAAGCCATTATAGATCACCCTAATGCTTATCGAGAGCTGGAAGCTCTCCGGGGGGGAATTTGGGAAAGTGTAAAACGGCAAGAACAATCCATTCAAGAGCATGGAGAAGCCGCTGCTTTAGAGCTCTTTAAAACACGAACGGATTTTCGTATGGAGTTAAGAGATAAGACTCAGATTCTTCTCTCACAATACGATCTGCTCCCTTTGCTTAATAAAAAGATCTTTGACTTCACCTTAGGAAATGCCGGAGACTATCTCTATCTCATTGATCCAGAAACAGGAGCTGTTTCTCGATGTCGCTGTTCTCTAAAGAGTAATAAATTATAATTAAAAATTTCTTATTTATCTTTAAATATTTTTTTTGATAATTGTGTATTATAAGTATTTTTAATAAAAAAAAGATTTTTAAAGGTAAGGCTATGGCAGATGAGACACCAAAAGAAAACTCTTCTTCAAAAGAGTCGTCCTCTCAGTTTGAGTCTTTGAAGCGTAAGGTGAAGGATTTGCATGCCAATCCTAGAGTAGGAAGAATGAAGAGGTTCTTTTCTCATCACGCTCGAGAAGCCGTCAGTGGAGCGCTAGTTCTATTTGGTATTATTACCGATTTTGTATCTTGGGTGGGTGGATTATTTGTCGCTTGCGGAGTAGTTTTAGCTTTTTATTCTGAGATTCGCGCAGTTTTGAAAAATCTTCAGAGCTATTATGCGAAAAATGGTCCTGCAAAGAATGCTCTTCTTTGTGGCTTATTGTTGTTCTTCCTTTTGAATGTTTTCCCTTTTACACTATCGTTTTTAGTCCTATGTTTGATTCTTATTTTACTTGGGGACAATAAGAACAATGATTCTTCTCAGAAACCTCTATAAGTTTGTAGAGTCTTAGCGAAATAAGCCGCTGGAATTTCGTGGCTTTTTCGCTGCATATTTTCTCAATATAAGATATTTTAGACGGTTCTCTCTAAAGGACTTTAGGGTTAGATCCAAGAAGCATGATAGGTGTTTCTTTAAACCACGCTAATGTGAAGTAGTCGATTTGTTTGACTATGAACCACCAAGAAAGAGTCAGGAATAATAGACCCATGAATGCTTTCAAGGCAGAAAGGAGATAGATAACCTGCACTTGTGGAGCCATTCTATTAATAATTCCTAAGAATAAGTCAGACATGAGCATAGCTACAGCTGCTGGAGCACTAAGCTGAATAGTCATAATAAGACATAACTGACACATTTTAATTAAGGTAATCCAAATAGGAGCATCTAGAGACATCATCTCCATAGGGAGAAATTTATGAATAGGAATGACCTCTAGAGATTGTAGTAAAATCGTTAAGACAATTCTATGTCCACCTGATAACCAGAAAACTATAGTCACAAAATAGTGATAAAAGATCCCATGAGGCGAGGTTTGCTCAATAGAAATTAACGATGTCGCTCCTTCTAAACCCTGAATACCTTGTTGGTTGGTAATAAAGGAGCCTGCAGATTGTGCAGCATAAAAAGGAAAAGAAAGAATAAAACCGATTAATGTGCCAATACAAATCTCTTTTACAATGAGAATATAGAACACATCGTCATCAAGATAATTGGCTATATGGGTGCTCATCAATACTTTAGGAAAGATGATCGCCACCCAGGAAAGCGCAATGCCAATTTTAATAGGCGCTGGGAATAGTTTCCCCCCAAGGAAGGGAACTATAGCAAATATAGGAAGTAATCTAGACAAAAGCAGCAAAAACACACTCCAAACATAAGCCGGAGGCTTTTGCAAAATGTAATCAAGGTATTTAGAACCAAAAACAGAAACAAGCTCTGGTAAAGAGATTGCCATAGCTGTTTATTTCCATTTATAAAAGTTTTGGAAGATCTGAGAAGCAAAACGGAAAATCATATTGCTTAGCCACCCCCCGGAAATCATCAAAGTGCCAAAAATAACAACTAACTTAATAGCAAACGCAAATGTTTGTTCTTGGATTTGTGTTGCTGCTTGGAAAATGGCAACCATGATACCAACAATAGAGGCAAGGATAATAGGAGGCGCAGAGATAATCAAAATCAGTAACAATGACTGATATGAATACTCAAAGAGCATGGATTTAAAGCTTGCGGCGAGTGTTATCACGGCATATCCCTATTTAAAGCTAATCATGAGACCTTGAAGTAATAACGTCCAACCATCCACCATCACAACAAGAAGTAATTTTAAAGGTAACGAAATAGATAATGGCGAAAGCATCATCATTTGCATAGCTACCAAAACGTTGGCTGTTACTAAATCTATTACAAAGAATGGTAGGTAAATGAGAACGCCTATTTCAAAAGCATTTTTAATCTGCCCCATAATAAAAGCAGGAATGACAATCACAAAATCCGAAGCAGTCATATGTTCTCGGATCTCTGGGGGAAATGTTTTTTGAGAAATCTTATAAAAACTTTGGATCTGACTTTTTGGCGTATTGCGTATTAAGAATGACCGTAAGGGTTCTTTGGATTTGTTTAGTGCTACGAAAACCGTTTCCGCTCCTTCTGCTGAGAATAAATCTCTAGGGATAGTATTTCCTTGAATTTCTTTCCTAGCGTCATTGTACATAGCAACTCCGGTAGGGAACATCACGTAAATAGAAAGAATCAATGCTATCCCATTAAGGACCTGGCTGGGTGGAGTTTGCTGTACGCCTAAAGCGTTTCTTAACAGAACTAGCGTAATAATAATTTTCAAATATGATGTTAGCAGCATCATCAGGAAAGGTGATAATGCTAGGAAAATTAAGATGACTGCTTGAGTAGTCAGATCAGGATAGGTATCGGAAAAACTTCCTTCGGACAGGTGTTCCCGAGGCAGAACATCGTCAGCCGTGACTCTTTCTCGAAATGTAGGTTGGGGGTAAGTTTTGTTTACTTCAGGTTGTTGAGAAATAACAGGTAACTCTGTAGGTTTAGAGGAATTACAACGAGACGAACAAGAGGTATCGTATAATCCGTTATCTGCAAGACACCACGGTGCGCTCAAGATAAACATACACAGGAAAGTACGAAAAATGAAACGCATGATGTCAAATACCTTTATTCTTGCTTGTCCTGAGCTTCATCTGCAGACACTTCTTGCTTAAGTTGAGCTTCATCTACAGGATTTTGTTGTTTTAGTATAGTAGAGAACGCTTTTTCTAAAGCAGCTAATTGTACATCCAACTGAGCGTTTACTATACCCGCTTCTGTTTCTATGACACAACCTCCTTGTGTCACATCCGCTTTAGGAGCAATGATTAATGTATCAGCATACTCAACGATTTTCTTCAATTCAGGGCGGTTTTGCTCAACAATTGCAAAATCTTTGGGGTTTACGTGGATAATAATTTTTTTATGTTGAGTGAGTTCTTTTAATGCTTTAGCAATAATAGAAACAATGGCTTCTGAATGGATTTCTAATTCTTTACCAAGAATCTTTTTTACACTAGCAATGGCTAAAGGAACAAGAGCTTCTTTAACTTTATTACGAAGACTGTGAGTTTCTTTTTCTAAATAGGCAAGTTGAGAATTCCATTGTTCACAGCCTTCTTTAAAGCCTTGCTCTTTTGCATTTTTACGTAATACTTCACATTCTTCTTTTGTTTCATTAGTGTAAGATTCACTATCTTCTTTTGTTTTTTCTAAGAGTTCTTTAGCGTCAAGCAGAGCTGAAAAAGCCTCCGGAGCAAGGACTTTTTTATTCGGTACGACTTCGTCATGTTTAAAAATTAGACTAAAAAACTTCATTCATTTAACAGCGCATAAAACCCTAAGATTTTTTAATGTTTAGAGAGGAAACGCTGCTCCTTTTTTTCGTTATTTTCATTCCTTATTATTAATGCTCAACTCATATGCAAGGGAAAAAGAGAAAGTCTCCATTATTGTTTGTTCATGCTCTGAGTTTTGGAGATCTTACTGTACTAAGATCTTAATGCATAATTCTAACTGGCTCTTAAAATAGTCTCTGTGGGGATGTTCATAGGATTTTCGTAGAGCTTGTTCAAAAATATACCCCCGACCGATATCCAATCTTCGTAGAAAATACCAAAGGAAAGAGGCATCTTCTTTTGCTAATGCTATAGCAAGAAATTGGAGTCCTTGTTTGTGAATAAAATTGCGGAAATCATTATCACTATCCCAAGAGACAAGAAATTCTGTAGTTTCAAGATGTTTCATAGGGTGCGATTGGCAATAAGACAAAAATAGTTGCTCTGTAGGAGAAAGGATCTTATGCACGCGATCAATAATTACTTTATCAACAATGTTTCTTAGTTCTTTCGCTATTGCAAACAATCCTAAGCAATTAATCAACGTCATCTTTGTCGTTCCGGAATAATACAGCATGGCATTGAACGGCGAAGCAGGAAGAAATATCTCTTCGATAATCCCCGGAGGACGGATTTTTTTGCTCAACATATCTAATAGGTAGAACGCACCAAAATTAGAGCATCGTTGTTTAGTAATAGAAATTCCTGGTAGCAAGGGAAGCAATTCTTGAACTAAAGAATCAGGAAGCCAAGAGAGTAGTTGGCGTTGTATTACTTCTGGAAAATCTTTAATAGCAACGCTAATCCATGAAGGATGAATTGTTGCCAACCAACACATAGTGAAGGATAAAGAACTAAGAGGAACATCCTCATGATGTGTAGGTGAGATTAAGAGATCCTCTGGCAAAAAATTTGCAAGATCGTCTTCTTTGGAATACTTCATTAAGATGTTCAACGTTCCAAAAGTGTTGGCGGTCACTAGACACCCTCATTTTCTTCGTTTCCTTCTGTTGCCTCTGGTGCATTGTCTTTAGGACCTTCTGTATCCTCTGGATTAGGTTGAGCTTGTCCTTCTTTTTTCTCTCCAGCACCTTCTTCGGGTTTCTTAGTCTCTAGGGCAACTTTAGAATAGGGAGCTGGGTCGAAAAAACCTTTTGCTCCACCTAAGGAAAGAATCAATGTATGCGTTTTCCAAATTACCCAAAGTAATCCACAAGAGATAATAAATAGGGTAAGTATTAAGAAGTAAAAGATTAAACGGAATTTACCCAATGAAGATTTTGCTAGGATGATGCCCCATACGGAGACATAGTCAATTTCATCCGTCAATCCCCAAGGGCCATTAATAGTAATATCACTATAGGAGGCTCGGTCACTAATTACAGAAACGTTCTCTGTAGACAGCCCTGGAACAGCACTGGCGACCAAGCGTTTAATTTTAGAGACCATAATGCTATTAGGGTTATCTAAAACTCCACGATGCTTAATGTAAACTGATGCAGTTAAAGGAAGATTGTCTTCAGCTTCCGTTGTGAAAGAAATTTGTACACTAGCGTCAACAATCCCGTCCATTTTTCTAATGGTAGAGGCCATTTGCTCAGAAAGACCTTCTTGATACCGGATCTTTTCTTGCATTTCTGATGGGACAAGACCTTGTTTGGCAAATAGATCTAAGAGGCTTGTGCCTTTCATTCTAGGAAGACCAGCCTGATTTAAAATTGCTAATGCTTCTGTAATTTGCGCTGCAGGAACAGAAATATCCCATAGTTGTTCTGTAGAGGCTCCTCCTGTAGAAGCAGCAGCCTGTGGTTGCTTTTGTGCGGCGACACCTTTGCTAACAAGAAGAACGACAATCTCATTAGCTTCTCTTCCTGGAAGCCCATGAACGATGAGCGATCTGCTGTTACAACTTGTACAGCAAAATAAGGTCATTATAAAGAATAAGCAACAAGAAATAGAACTACGAAACATAACCCACGCATACCTTTTTACTCACCATAACAAAAGGGGGGATTAGTGCCAATCGTGAACATTAAGCATTAAATATGTTTTTGATTTCTATCAATATGAGATCGAAAAAGTTCTTTAATATGAAGTTATAGTTATATAAATTTAGATCTAAAAAAGCCTTTTAAAAACACAGTCGCTTTTAAGAAAGTGAGAGCGGAAATGCACATGAGTTCTAAATTTTTTCTGTTTCATGTTGTTTATTTTCCATATCGTGTAAAACAATATCAGCGTTGAAGCTCGATCTTACGAAAGGCCCTGCATAAACAAAGAGGCCTAAAGATTCTCCTACTCTCCGGTAGTAATCAAAAGTCTCAGGAGTAACATAGCTCTTTACTGGTATGTGCAATCTTGAAGGACGTAAGTACTGCCCTATTGTGACAATACGTACACCATGATTTGCAAGATCTTTTAATGTTTGTTTTACCTCGCTTTCTTGTTCTCCCAGACCCACCATGATTCCTGATTTGATTTTAAGATCTGGGAGGTATAATGCGGCTTGCTCCAACATAAATAAAGAACGCCGGTATGTTGCTTTATGTCGCACTACAGGGGTGAGACGTTCGACAGTTTCAACGTTGTGATTATAAATGGTTAATCCAGAATCTAGCAGGGTATGCAATGCATCGACATTGCCTTGAAAGTCGGAAGCAAGCATTTCTATAGTAGATTCAGGGAGCTCTTGATGAAGAGTGTCAATAATACGTACCAAACAACTCGCCCCTCCATCTTCTAAGTCATCGCGAGCTACCATAGTTAATACAATATGCTTAAGCTGAAGGATCTTTGCTGATTCTGCTATTTTTCTAGGTTCATCAGGATCCGGAGGTAGAGGTTTTTTTGTGAAATCAATATTACAAAATCCACAACGTCTAGAGCAAGCATCTCCTAGAGCTAAGTATGTTGCTGTCTTTCTTGACCAACAGCGAGTGCGATTAGGGCAGAGCGCTTCCTCGCATACTGTAGCCATGCCAGTCCGTTTTATAGTTGTGCCGGTATAGTCAAAGACTGAGCCTTTAGGTAAAACTTGCCTTAACCATTGAGGGAGACGTTCTGAGAGACGCTTGCCTTGTTTGGGTTTTTGTATTTCATTAGGAGTGTCATTCATAGTTTTGGAGGAGGTAAATGAAGAGGGTGATTTGTTGCTAATAACGCACTCTCAGCCCAAACCTCAGCAAGTGTTGGATGAGCGTGTATAGTTTCATAGATACAAGGTAATGTAAGTTCATTACGTATAGATAGGGTCATTTCTGCAATTAATGATGCTGCGTGCGGACCGACAACATAGGCTCCTAGAATTTGTTGTGTAGTCTCGTGGCTGATGATAGCTGCAAAACCATCAGCTTCTGCCATGGCAACAGCTTTCCCAATGGCTTTAAAAGGAAACTTTGTAAGTTTCGCAGGAATGCCTTGTTGTTGTGCGGCTTCTAAAGAAAGACCTACCATAGCAACTTCGGGGAAGGTGAAAATTACTGCAGGCACTGCAGAATAATCCATAATTTCATTGTGGCCTGCAGCATTTTTTCCTGCGACAATCCCCTGATGAGAGGCAACATGAGCAAGTAACCATTTCCCTGTAATATCTCCAATAGCGAAAATATTCGTGACATTGGTTCTCATAGTCTCATCTACAGGGATAATACCACGGTCATTACGAATGACCCCTGCATTATCTAAACCTATATCAGTAGTATTGAATTGACGTCCGATCGCGACAAGAACATAATCATATTCTTCTGTTTGTTCGTTTACAGTGATTCTTACACGATCTCCCATATCTTCAAGTTCATTAATAGAAGCTTTAGTGATTATGCGGATTCCTTGTCGTGAGAATTTGTCCAACATGGTTTTGGAAATATCCACGTTATTTACCGAAAGGATCTGATCAGCGACTTCTATGATAGTAATTTCTACTCCTAAAGTATTAAATAGGGAGGCAAATTCACAACCAATGACACCACCACCGATAATAGCGAGTTTTTTAGGAAGTTCTGTAAGGTTTAAAATGCCCGTAGAACATAGAATGCGAGATGAAAATGGCACACCGGGGAAAGGGCGGGATTCTGAACCTGTAGCTATGATAATATACTTACTTTTAATTACTGAAGTATCTTGACCTTTTACTCTTACCTCTGTGGATGAGATTAGCGATCCTCGACCATTCAATACAGTAATTTTATTACTCCGTATCAGACCTTCTAATCCTTGACGTATTCCGTTGATGACCGCATTTTTTCTTTGAACCATTGCGGGATAGTCTATGGAATAGCCGTCAATATGTATTCCAAATTGCTTTGCATGTTTAATTTGAGAAACAATTCCTGCACCTACTAATAGGGCTTTAGATGGAATACAACCACGATTTAAACATGTCCCGCCGGCTTGTTGTTCTTCAATAAGTGCTGTCTTTAATCCTTGTTGCGCAGCAGTAATTGCTGCAACATAACCACCAGGTCCAGCACCAATAACAACACAGTCAAAATCTGTACTCATATTTTGTTCCCAATTCTCGTAAGTATCGAAATTTAAAAGTCCTTAAGAAGATGTTTTTAAGACGCTAGGTCTTAGTATTATTTTATGAGGAGCTTTTTGCTTATTCTAGATCTAAAGATTAATTTTCAGCATTGATTTTTTCCCAATAGAAATTATAATTTAAGTTATGTACTGTAATTATCTGTAATGCGTACAAATTGACATAGAAGAAACTTTCTGTTTCTTTGTATTAAACCCTAAGTTGGGGAAGGTAGGTTGCCATGCCGTTTGCTAAAGAAGCAGAGATGCAGCGCACGTGTTGGAAGTGTGAAGGTAGCGTATCCATGCACATGCCCCAGTGTCCTTATTGCAGCGCATTCCTTCAAGATCCTCCAATAGCTTCAGGAGGATTTTCTTCGTGCCACATTTCTTTCCCAGAAGGCTCTGCAAAGGGAGAATCTGAAGATCTTTTTGCTGTTTCTTCAGAAGATTGGGAAGCTGTTCTTAGTGATCAAAATACTTTCCAAAAGCCTACCGAACAATCTGAATCTGATTGGAGTTGGTTACAGCATTGGCCACTTGTTGCGCTATTTTTAGGGGCAGGGCTTCTTGCCTTTGCGATGATTATCCTGTTGTTTGCTACCGATGCTGGATTGACTTTGACGTGGCCTAAAAATCGTGCCTATGTTTATGGACTTTTAGGTGCTATATTTACTTATCGGGGCTACTTAAAGCTTTCTCAGTAAATTTTTGCAATTTTCCCTGAGTTTTAGAACAGAGATGCTTCATCTTCTTCTGAGGTATTACTTATAGTCCCATCTACTCCACCACGTTCGTCTTTGTATGATAGAATGGTAATGAGGTCTTCTCGATTTAACATGTGGAGAATGTTCGAATCTTGAGTAGAAATCACCTTGTCTAATAGACGAATTTTCTTTTCAATCAAGTAGTGGATACGTTCTTCTAATGTATCCTCAGTCATGAGTTTATAAATAAATACAGTATTTTTCTGTCCTATTCTATGGACACGATCCAAAGCTTGATTTTCTTTGGCAGGGTTCCACCAACGGTCGTACATAATTACGACATTTCCAGCAGTGAGGTTAATTCCTGTTCCTGCTGCGAGTAACGAGCCTACGAATACTCGACACTCTGGATCTGTAGTAAAGTATTCTATTTCCTCTTTTCTATTTAAGGATTTCCCTTGAATAGAGGCATATTTCACCCCGATCTCTTCAAGATATAACATGATAATGCGAATCATGTGAATGTATTGTGAAAAGACAACCACTTTATAGCCTGATGATAATGAATCATGGAGAAGACGTACAAAAGCTTCCCATTTCCCTGATTCATGTTCTCTGTATTTATCAGGATTTTTAAAGAAAATAGCAGGATGGTTACAAATTTGTTTTAAGTGATTCAACAATGCAAATACGTGGAGGTAGTTGACTGTTTGTTCTTCTGGGGATTCCAGTTGTGCAATTTGCGCTTTTTCTCTTTTCAATGTAGATAGATACAACTTCTTCTGTTCTGGAGACAAAGTGCAAGGAATAATCGACTCTACTTTTTCAGGAAGTTCAGGAAGAACAAGTTTTTTCGTTCTTCTTAAGATGAAAGGCCGAGTTAATTTTAATAACAAATCTTGAGAAGGGATAATTTCATCATCTACTTCAGCAGTATGCTTTTTTGTGAAGAGCTTTTTAAATAAAGCATCTGATGGGAGGTAGTTGGGGAGAATGATATCTAAGAGACCTTTAAACTCTAGAAGGTTATTTTCTATAGGGGTGCCTGTTAAACCCAATTTCATTTGGGAGTCCAATCGACAAAGAATCTTGTGAATTTGGCTATTTTTGTTCTTAGCCATATGAATTTCATCGAATACCGTTACGGTAAATGAAATCTTGTAAAACTTGGCATAGTTTTGTCTTAGAGTGCCATATGAGGTGATAATCACATCGACAGGAGGCAGATGTTCAGGTTTATTCGGACCATGAAAAGAAAAAATACTTACTGTAGGCAAATGCGTTGCTAATGTGTGTTCCCAGTGAGGGAGAACGCTTGTTGGACAAACAACAAGAAACTTGGGACGTTCTGTAGGTTCTGCAGATTGGAAAACGATATCTAATAGGGCTGTAGCTTGGTGTGTTTTCCCTAATCCCATCTCATCACAAAGTAGTCCAGATAGACGGTGGTTGTACAAGAACCATAACCATAATAAGCCACTGTTTTGGTACGGGCGCAGCTTATGATCAGTAGAGAACAGACTTTGTGGAATAGGAGGAAGACATGCCGCTTTAAGTTGCGAGAAGAAAGCTAGATCAGATTCACTGGCTTGAATTTTTTCATGAGTAGATAACGGAGCTAAAGCATCCAATTTAAAAATATCAGTAACTGTCGCTATTACGGTGTTTTCAGGGATTAGACACTTTTGAGAAGAAATGAATTGTTTTAAAAATTGGAATAGGCAGTCTTGGAAATTTAAGAAACCTGCCTTAGTAAAAGCAAAAGCTCTTTTATTTTTTAGGGCTTGTAGTGCCGTACCTAAAAGTATAGAACCGATGTTCGTTTTGAGTTCTAACTGCAAATGCAAAGGAGAGGATGGGTGAGGACGTGTTATGGATCGTATAACAAGCTCAAAAGTTTCAGGTAGACAAAGCTGAGGATTTACAAATATCAGCTTATCGTTTTGGAAATTCTGATTAATAAAATCAGGGACTTGTTCTGGAGGAATTTTCTTTGGTAGGGAACATAATGACTGCAAAGGAGTTGGGAGTAAGTTAAATCCGAGATTTTCTCGATAAAGGAAAACACCAAATAACCGACAATTTTCTTCTTCGAGCCCTTGAAATACTGGCTTTAAATATAACCCAGACCCCTTAGTTTCTTTATGTACTTCAAACAAGAGATTTTTTAATGGTGGTGTAGGAGCAAAGAAGTTAGGAATAGTCCTTAACACAACCTCATGCTTCATAATGAAGCTAGGAATTTGGTCGGCCTCTACGATTAAACCATCTTGAATCTCTAGATCAGCTTTTCTTTGTAAGAAGAAACCTTGCCCCGAGTAATATGTCCAAGGGCCATAATGAATGTCGATAGCGGCAGGATCACCTGTATTGTAATGGAATAACAGAACGCCTTGTTGTGTAATGTTATATGTTAGTTGCCCTTTAGGAACTTGGTCAGTAAATACTTCGAATCCTGGTTCTCGAATTAACGAACCCTCGTTATTTAAAAACTCTTCAACTTGATCTGCTTTAATAATAAATGAGATTTGAGGAGAGAGTAGTCCTTCTATTGTGAATAGTCCTCTTTCGGGCACATAGCAAAAATCCGGGTAGATTAATTCCCCATTTTCTAAATCGCCAGGGGTGTCTAAATATGCTGAAAAAGATAAAGAAGAATCCCTTAAGAAATGGATGGAGTAGCGGATAGGTCGTTTCTCAGCGTCATAATGTAGTAGAGATAGTATCTGTTTTTTCAATGTTGCGGGAAGCAGGGAAATTACATAGATAGAAACAGAAGTTTCTTGTGCAGGCAAAATTACCAGTTGAGATCCTGCTATATAACCGACGGAACCCAGTTCTGTTATAGTCTGAGTTTTATAATCCTGTTTTACAGGGTTAATTGTGAAATATATTTTAGATTCTTCAGGAGCTACACGCACGTTTGTGACAGAAAAATCTTGATAATTTCCAGGAAGAGACGTTTGTGCGAAATTGATTTTAGGAAATAGGTATTCTAAAGTAGCGAAATCTAGAATCTCTCCTTTTAGAGAGATCCCTTCCCATTGTAAAGAAAATCGCGAAGGGAATCCTTGATTATTTTCAATAAGATCTAACTGTGCTCCTGCTTCGGCGAAGAAAAAGAAGCGTTTTGCTATACGATATAGGGCGGATTGTGGGAAGGTTTTCTCAGTAGGGGTGTTAGGCTCTTCAGATTGATGGACGATAGGCAACCATTCTGTAAAAGCTTCGGGAGACAGTGCGGAAATCTCTAAAGTGACATGAGAAGATGTTATAGAATAGTGTTTATCACCATCAGCGTGTAGCCGCGCTTCCTCTATGAATAACTTAAAGAATAGTGCATACCAGAAAGATAAGTTAAATTTATGGTGTAGGGGTAACCATCCGTGTGCGTCATAAGCAGAGAAGAACGCGGTCATCAAATGAACACAACAATCCCCATCAGGGCAACTGCATGAGGCAAAGGTCAGATTGTCTATGTTACTGAATTTTAACGTGCTGACCCAATCTCCATCGGGAGAATCTTCATCAGGAATTCGGATATTGTAACAATCTCCAGAAAAATCTAAAGCAATGTCGTGGCGATTCGTAGCGAGGTAATCCATCGCTGTTTGACGAAAGCCAGCTAAAGCGTTTAAAACCATAACTTTATGCTAGTTAGCAAATACAAGCGTTAACTCAACTCACCAATCGTAAAACGATTGTAAGAGAGAGGGTTAAATAAAACAAAGCTTGGACGTGTCGGAAATTCCACAACTTATAAGCAATACTTCCGCAAGTCAAAGCGATTAATGCAGGATAACTTAGCTGTAGTAAAGGTAATAGAAGGAGACTGATATTTTCGAAGTTTAAAATAGAAATTAGGTATGAGGGTATCAGAGTGAAAATTACTGCATTAGAGTACGTCATTCTTTTTGATGAGATGATGCGGGCTACAAAGTCAGCAAAGATCCCAACTAAAGCTATCTCTGTCGTTAAGCAAGCTACAAACACACATACACCGGTTAATAAACTATTTGGTCCGAGAGCAATAGCAGAAATTCTTCCTAAAATCTGTCCTTTACTTACATGGGCTAGCAAACCTGCGTGCCGAGAAGCACACAACGCAAATCCTAGATAAATTAATCCGAGAAGTGCTGCAGCTAAAGCAAAAGCTAAACCTAAAGTGCGTTTGTCTTTTTTATTGATTTTTTGAAAGTTTAAAGGTGTTTCATCACTAGCTTCTCCATTTTCTAGTAGTTGTCTTATAGAAATTAAAACAATAGAGCAAAAGAAGAAGGCTGCAAGAAGGTCCATAGTATTGAAGCCTTCTATAATCCCCGCTAACCAAGCTTCTCTGGGACTTGCTGATGCCATAAAGCTAGGATTTGCGGGAATTACTAATCCTTTAAAGATTATCCAAATAAGAGTAACTAACATCACTGGGAAAAATACAGACCCTAACCATTGGATAAGTTTACTGAGTTTGCAAGCAAATAGATAAATCAAAACACAACAAATCAAACTAAAAACAGGAAGATTAGGAATTAATGTTGTTTTTGAATCCGATAGCGACACTAAAGTGGCATGCGAAACGGCGATCGCTCTAGGTATCCCTCCAAAAGGACCTATCAAACATAAAATTGCTATGATGAAAAACATTCCAGGCATTTTTCCAATGGAAGAAAAAAAAGTTTTGTAATCTCCGGAATACAATAGCATACTGAATAAGCCTAGTAGGGGAACGCAGACTGCGCTAAGGATCATGCCGAAACAAGCAAACCAGGGATGAGCATGGTAATGATAACCCAAGGCTAGTGGAAATACTATATTGCCCGCTCCAAAGAACATGGCGAAAATAGAGCCTCCTATCGACCAAACAGAGAGCTCTTTTTTAGAACTAGCCCTATTAGAAGCGTTTTTATTCATTATATTAAAAATTGCGATATCGAGGTAGTAAGTAGGTGCCCAGTCTAAAAGATTTCTGCGTTAGAAAGCAAAGTAAATTTCATTCATGACATATACAGAGGGAAAACTTTATATGAAACTATTTCTATTTTTAAAAACGGAACATATTATTTCTCAAGGGGTTTTGTTTGTTTTTTTTATAAGATCTTCTGATTAAATACGCGCATATTTTGCATTTGTTTGTGTCGTGGTAGAGAGCAGGGCAGTACTCTCTGGCGTAGTAGATGAGTTGTAAATGGAGTTTTGGAGAATTAGCTTCTCCGAAAAAAAGAACAAGATCTTTTTCTGCTGCTGAAGGACTTCGTTTATTAGAAATCTCCCAACGTTGGGATAATCTTAAGATATGTGTGTCTACAGGAAAGGTTGGTATTTCATAAATAATTCCTAAGAAAACAGATGCAGTTTTCCTCCCCACTCCTGGCAATTGTGTTAATAGCTCTAGAGAAGCCGGGGGCTCCCCATTATATTTTTCTAACAATATCTTTGTTAAATTATGTAAGTAGGCAGCTTTTCTCCTGCCGAGGCCGCAAGGCGAGATTATGGAGTATAAGTTTTCTAAGGGCAGTTGCACTAAAGTCTGCGCATCAGGAGCAAGGGAGAACAACCTTGGGGTTACAGCATTTACAGCTTTATCGGTAGAATTTCCTGAAAGTAAAATAGCAACAAGGAGCTGAAACGGAGTTCTCCACCCCGTTAACGACGGTTGCGGATCAGGAAATAGCTCGTTTAAAGTGGAAAGAATAAAATTTTTAATACAATCTCTATTTCCCAATACAAAACCTGCTAAAAATTTCTCCCAGTATAGTTTCATTAATTTCAGATCCAGAAAGATTCCCTGTAGTCTGAAGAGCTTGTCTTAATTCTAAAGCAATAAACTCAGGGGGGGATTGACGCTGCAGTCCTTCCTGAGCTGAGAGCAAATATGCACGCATTTGTTGTAGTATTGTATGATGTCGCGAAGAAACAAGAAAGACTTTTGCATTCTTGCCCAACTGTTGTTTTTGCATCCATTTTTGGATAAATTGTTTGAGCTCAAAAATACCCGCCCCTGTTTTTGCTGAGACAGCTAATTGAGGTAAGGTAGTTTCAATATGAGGTGGTGTTGCTAGATCTGATTTGTTCCAAAGAAGGAGGGAAGGTTTTCGCATTAAGATTTCTGGAAGAGGTGGTGGAGGTTGTGTGACATCCATAACCCAAAGAATTGCTTCGGACTCTTCCATAGCAGCAATTGCACGCTCAATACCTTCTTGTTCTATAGGATTATTGGTTTCTCGCTGTCCTGCAGAGTCGATAAGTCGAATACGTTTCCCTTGTAACATCCAGGTTTCTTCTAATGTATCTCTTGTAGTTCCGGGGATATCCGTAACGATGGCGCGATTTTTATTAGTCAGTGCGTTAAGAAGAGAAGATTTTCCTGCATTAGGGTGGCCTGCTAATATAATACTCGTTCCTTGAGCAATCCTTTGCCCTTGATCAAAACTAGCAATGAGGTCTTCGATGATCAAAATAGCCTCATTTAGTCGATTCATCGGTTCCTTCATATCCGGCTGTTCTTCTTCAGGGAAATCCGCAAGAACTTCAATAAAGGCTAAAGATTCAATAATAAACGAAGAAATCTTCTGAACTTTCTTTGAGAAGTGTCCTTGGAAATGGTTCTGCGCTATATGAAATGCGTCTAAACTATCGGCAGCAATAATATTTTGAATAGCTTCTGCTTGAATAAGATCAATCTTTCCATTGAGAAATGCGCGTTGAGAAAATTCTCCAGGGAGAGCAGGGCGAGCTCCTTCGGCTATCAAAGCTGCTAAGATTTGGGAGCAGGAAAAATAGCCTCCATGACACTGTAGTTCGACAACATCTTCCCCTGTGAATGAACGCGGGGCTCGCATGATTAATAAAAGGGTTTGATCGATTTGCTGGCCATTGTAACTTACCGTGCCTAGATGTGCCGTATGGGAAGAAAAAGATGGTACGGATCCGGAGAAAATTTTGTCTGTGATTTGAATAGCTTCTGGGCCCGATATACGGACAATAGCAATACTTCCTTCTCCTGGAGGTGTGGCTATGGCAGCAATAGTATCGTTTTTAATCATGAAAATGGATGAAAATAAAACTAAATTGAGAGTTAGGATATCAGGTCCCCCATTAAAGATGTAGACAGGTTTTTTAACGATTTTTATTTAATTAGTTTGGAATATTTTTAATAACTTTCTATAGTCGCCTGTTTTGATCTCATAGGTCGAGGACAAGTGAAGAAACTGCAGTATATTGATCGCTTAACTAATCAAAGAGTAACGGAATCCGTATGTTATGAAAAAACTATGACGTTTCTATATAGATCTAAATTAGGAAAAAGACTATCCACGCTATTATCTAGATCTCCAATTCTGTCACGTATCTATGGTTGGATTCAAAAACGTTCTTGGACACGTAGAAAAATTCCCGGATTTGTAAAGAGAAATCATATCAACACAAAAGACTTCAAAAAATCTCTTTCCGAGTTTTCCTCTTTTAATGATTTTTTTACTAGAGAGCTCCTCCCTGAAGCGCGACCTATTGCTCAAGGAGATAATATCTGTGTGACACCTGTAGATGGTGCATATCTGATTTACTCGAACATAGCTGAATTTGGAGAATTCGTTGTTAAATCCAAGCGCTTTTCTCTTTCAAAACTTTTAGGAGACCCGAGACTTGTTGAAAAATATGCTTCCGGTAGTGTGGTTTTTGCCCGTTTAGCTCTTTTTGACTATCATCGTTTTCACTTCCCAGTAGATTGTTTACCGGGGCCAACGCGCACTATCAATGGATATTTATTTTCTGTACATCCGATGGCATTAAAAGATAATTTTAATATTTTTTGTGAAAATAAACGTACACTAACTGAGCTGAAAACTGGGGCATTTGGAGACGTACTTTACCTAGAAGTAGGGGCATTGAATGTTGGCTCTATTATTCAAACCTACAGACCTGGGGAAAAGTATTCTAAAGGTGATGAGAAAGGCTTTTTTGAGATAGGTGGCTCTACTGTTATTGTGTTGTTTCAACCGGGATCTGTGCAATTTGACGCAGACTTATTGAAGAATTCGCGAATGGGATTGGAAACGCGTTGCCTTATGGGACAATCTTTAGGGCGTTCTTTGAGAGAATAATTTTAAAGACTTTAAAGGTTTTTTTTGGTATCGCAAAGAGAGAGAAAAGAGAGAGTTGGCGAATTATGTGGCTAGTCATCCTATGGGCTTTAGTTGCAAGTTTGACAACAGCTTTAGTTTTTAAAGTCTATTGTCACGTTTCCCGTTTCCGTCGTTATGCAGCTCAGGTGATTCGAGAGGTTCATTTGAGCATGGAGCTGAAGGAGTGGTCTGTCGCAGAACAAAAACTCTTGCCCATCTTAAAAAAACGTTGTTACCGTCGTCAGTGTTTATTTGATTACATGCGTATTCTTCGCAATTTGAGTCGCTTTGACGAGGTAGAAAAACTATTAGACGAAGCACGCAGGTTAAATTTACGCGGGCCTCAATTTTTGTTAGAGATAGCCTACAAAGCGTACCGTCATGGTGCGTATAAAGAATCTTGTCACGCCTTTTCTTTAGTTTCGAAAGATATATTTGAAGAACAAGATGTCGCGAAGTATGCATCAGCTTTAGTGCATGTAGGGAACTTAGATGCTGCGTGTAGTGTGATTGAACCGTGGATTTCTCCTCTATCCCATCAAGAGACCTACATTACTGTTGGAGATATTTATTTTATATCTAAGCGGTACAAAGACGCTATAGAGTTTTATAATCGTGCCTATACTTTAGGCCCGTGCCCTTTAAAAGTTATCTATAATTTGGCTCACTCTTCTCGTATTTGTGGTAATTATTTAGAGGCAGGAAAGCTATTTCGCAAGTTATTGTCAGAGCCGGCTTACAAAGAGGAGTCTCTATTCAACATCGGTTTATGTGAACAAAAACAAGGTCGATCTAAAAAAGCTTTACTTATTTATCAAAGCAGTGATTTGTGGTCCCGAGGAGATGCTCTGTTGATGAAGCACGCTGCTTTAGCAGCTATGGATCAAGGTGATCACCATCTAGCTGAGTATTGCTGGAATTTAGCATTTCAATGTTGTACATATGCTGAGGATTGGCAATGTAGTTTAGGTTATGGCTTTAGTTTATGTTGTTTGAAGAAATATTCTGATGCCGAAAAGATGTACCTTAAAGTGATTCAGAAGTTCCCTAATTGTCCTACGGCATGCAAGGCTTTAGCCTGGCTGTCAGGGGTTGGATATGCATCAATAGTGACAGCAGAAGCTGGTTTAGAGTACGCAAAAAAGGCTCTGCAGCTCAATCATTCCTCAGAAACTTTAGAATTATTGAGTGCTTGTGAAGCTCGTTCAGGGAATTTTGACGCTGCTTATGAAATACAAGCATTTTTGTCAGCACAAGATGTTTCTTTGCAGCAAAAGAAGCGTCGTTCGCAAATTATGCGTAATTTACGCCGAAAGCTACCTTTGAATCATCAGCATGTTGTAGAAGTAGACACGCTACTTGCTGCTTAAATTCTTTTTTTATTTCTCTATCTTTATGACAAAAGTTTTTTGTCTCCTTTTCTGGAGAAAGAAGAATATAAGAGAGGGAACTTTTGTTCCTTTTATTCACCATAATCGAGTATGGTATTAGCAGATGAGTTTTCATAGGAATTAATAGATTATTTTCCAAGCAATTATATTAAATTAAGCGACGTATGTTAGATTTTCTTAAACGTTTCTTTGGATCTTCTCAAGAGCGCACCTTAAAAAAATTTCAAAAACTTGTGGATAAGGTAAACCTCTATGATGAGATGCTAGCTCCTTTGTCTGATGAGGAGTTACGTAATAAAACAGTAGAGTTAAAAAAGCGTTATCAGGAAGGCGAATCCTTAGATGATATGCTTCCCGAGGCTTATGCCGTAGTTAAAAACGTATGCAGGCGTTTAACAGGAACTCCTGTAGAAGTGTCAGGTTATCATCAAAATTGGGACATGGTTCCCTATGATGTGCAGATTCTTGGTGCTATAGCTATGCATAAGGGCTTTATAACCGAGATGCAGACAGGAGAGGGGAAAACTCTTACTGCTGTTATGCCTCTATATTTAAATGCATTAACAGGCAAGCCTGTGCATTTAGTCACAGTTAATGATTATCTTGCTCAAAGGGACTGTGAGTGGGTTGGATCTATATTGCGTTGGTTAGGTTTAACTACCGGAGTATTGATATCCGGATCTCCTTTAGAAAAAAGAAAAGAAATTTATCGTTGTGACGTTGTCTACGGTACAGCATCAGAGTTCGGGTTTGATTATCTCAGAGATAATTCTATTGCAACTTCTGTTGATGAGCAGGTTGGTCGTGGGTTTTATTTTGCTATTATCGATGAAGTGGACTCAATTTTAATTGATGAAGCTAGAACTCCTTTAATTATTTCTGGTCCCGGGGAAAAACATAATCCTGTTTATTTTGAACTTAAAGATAAAGTTGCTGACCTCGTTCAGTTACAAAGGGAGTTATGTAACCAGTTAGCTCTTAAAGCTAGACAGGGACTAGAATTGTTCTTGGATATGGATATCCTCCCTAAGGATAAAAAAGTTATTGAAGCTATCTCTGAATTTTGCCGTAGCTTATGGTTAGTTAGTAAGGGAATGCCTTTAAATCGTGTTTTGCGTAGAGTGCGCGAACACCCTGATTTGCGAGCAATGATAGATAAGTGGGATACTTATTATCATGCTGAGCAAAATAAAGAAGAGAGTATAGAGAAGCTATCTCAGCTTTATATCATTGTTGATGAACATAATAATGATTTTGAATTGACAGATCGTGGCATGCAACAGTGGGTTGATAAGGCTGGAGGTTCTGCTGAAGATTTTGTCATGATGGACATGGGGCATGAATATGCTCTTATAGATAGTGACGATTCATTATCTCCGACAGATAAAATCAATAGAAAAATAGCTATTTCCGAAGAAGATACTAGGAGAAAAGCTCGAGCTCATGGCTTACGGCAACTATTAAGAGCGCATCTTCTTATGGAACGCGATGTGGATTATATTGTTCGTAATGATCAAATTGTCATCATTGACGAGCATACGGGCCGCCCGCAACCAGGTCGTCGTTTTTCCGAAGGACTGCATCAAGCAATAGAAGCAAAAGAACATGTCACTATCCGTAAGGAATCACAAACTTTTGCTACAGTTACCTTACAGAATTTCTTCCGTCTGTATGAAAAACTCGCAGGTATGACGGGAACAGCAATTACTGAATCTAAAGAGTTTAAAGAGATTTATAATCTATACGTATTGCAGGTTCCTACGTTTAAAGCATGTTTGCGTGTAGATCATAATGATGAATTTTACATGACAGAGCGTGAAAAGTACCACGCGATTGTTAAGGAAATTGCCCGTATACATGAAGTGGGTAACCCCATTCTCATAGGAACGGAGTCTGTAGAGGTGTCTGAGAAACTTTCTCGTATTTTGAGACAAAATCGCATAGAACATACAGTTTTAAATGCGAAAAATCATGCTCAAGAAGCAGAGATTATTGCAGCGGCAGGAAAGCTGGGCGCTGTGACCGTAGCCACTAATATGGCTGGCCGTGGTACAGATATTAAGCTGGATGAAGAAGCTGTAGTTGTTGGAGGTCTTCATGTTATTGGTACTAGTCGGCACCAGTCACGCCGTATTGATAGGCAGTTACGCGGGCGTTGTGCACGTTTAGGAGATCCTGGTTCGGCTAAATTTTTCCTATCTTTTGAAGATCGGCTGATGCGTTTATTTGCATCTCCCAAGTTAAATGCATTGATTCGTCATTTCCGTCCTCCTGAAGGAGAGGCTATGTCGGATCCTATGTTCAATAAGCTAATTGAAACAGCGCAGAAACGGGTTGAGGCAAGAAACTATACTATTCGCAAGCATACTCTTGAATATGACGATGTTATGAATAAGCAAAGGCAGACTATCTATGCTTTTCGTAATGATGTTATACGCTCTGAAGATATCTTTAGTTTAGCTAAGGAAGCAATATATCATGTTGCATTAATGATCGCTTCATTGATAGTCAGCCATGATCATCCTACAGGGAATTCTCTTCCTAAGCTAGAAGAATGGATGAACTATTCTTTCCCTCTGCAGTTGAATATTGAAGAATTGAAAAGATTGAATTCTATAGATGCCATTGCAGAACAGGTTGCTGATGATCTCATAGAAGTTCTCCAGAATAAGTTTGCTTCTATGGTGCAGGAAATTACAGAAGCAGCTGGAGATGAAGTAGATGCTAGTGGTATCTGTAAAGATATTATTCGCTCGGTCATGATTATGCATATCGATGAGCAATGGAAAATTCATCTTGTAGATATGGATTTATTACGTAGTGAAGTAGGTTTACGTACTGTAGGTCAGAAAGATCCTCTTATCGAATTTAAACATGAGTCATTCTTACTATTCGAAAGTCTTATTCGAGATATTCGTATCGCTATTGTAAAGCATTTGTTCCGTTTAGAGTTGACGATGACTAGAGAACAACGGCCTCAAAATGTGGTGCCCGTTGTTGCCACATCTTTCCAAAATAATGAAAATTTCGGTCCTTTGGAATTAACAGTTATCAGTGATTCTGACGATGAATAAAAAGAGCTTTAGGGCTGGGCTAGCTTCCAGCCTTTTCCCTTACTTTACTAATTTATAGTTTTAAATAAATATGGACCACTCAGACCAGGATTGTGCGTCGTGGTGACGTATCCAAAATGTTCTGTGATTATCCCCAATCAGAAATTGTACATGATGATCGCGATTGCGAGTTGTCATGCAAATGATAATGTTACTTAATGATTCCGATCCTTTCGGAAAATCTTTAGGGGCATTAAGAAATGTTTCTACATTTGTAGTGAGAAGGAAGTCTGATTCTAATAAAGAGTTAAAGTCGTAAGTTTTGCTTTCGATAGTTTTTGGAGGAATATTGAACCATAGGTCCCATTCCCCATTTAGACAACTACGAGTATAGGCGTGATTGTCGTCACTAATGTAGAATTGGCGTATTACGCCTTTAAGGATTGATTCTCCAAGCACTATAAGGAGATCACCATTATCTTTCTCTTCTTCAACATAAACACCAGTCTCTTGGTATTTGTCTAAGGAGAAGGCCTCTTCTGATTGGTAAAGAAGCTCATCAAGTGAATGGTGGTAATCAGCTTCTGATGTATCGTAACGATCATGGTTCATGGTTAAAGTCTCCAAGAAATAATTAATTTGTTATTATTATTTTGTAATAATAATATTTCATTTTTTAAACAAATTAATTTGTTCTTTTCGTTTTTTCTTTAAATTCTAAATCAAAAGGAATGCCGTATAAATTAAATGCTGATTTCAAAGTGTTTTTTAAATAACACTCATAATGCTTAGTTAATAATGATTTTGCATTAATAAATAGTAAGAACTGGAAGGGTGTTGCTGTTTTATGAATAGCGTAATAAACACGTAGTCTTCTTCCGTTAATTACTTGGGGATGATGTTTCTGGAGAGCTAAGGCGAGTGTTTTGTTAACTACCGGTGTAGGGACTTTACTTGATACTGTTTCATAGAGTTCATCAATAGATGAAAAGATCCGACGTAGGTTGCGTTTTGTTACCGCAGATATGCAAAGGATCTTCGATTGACCAATATAAACATCTGTAGCACGTAAGTCGCGAATATAATGTTCCATGCGCACGCCTTCAATCAAATCCCATTTGTTAACAAGAATAATGTGGGGCTTTTTCTGTTTAGATATCAGAGAAAGAATACGTTTATCATAAGAAGATAGGTGATGCGTAGCATCAATGACGAGTAAGCAAATATCAGCACGCGCTATGGCTTTTTCTGTTCTAGAAGAAGAGATCCATTCTATAGAATTTTTCACGCTTTTCATTTTTCTCAGACCCGCGGTGTCTATAAACAGATACGATCGGTCATTATGAGAATAAAGAATATCGATATTATCACGAGTGGTTCCAGGGATATTATCAATGATGCAACGCTCTTCATTTAATAGTGCGTTAATGATAGAGGACTTCCCGACATTAGGACGACCTATAAGAGCGATTTTTAGGGGTTTATCTGCTACTGAAGACATGGAAAAGGAGGAGTCTTCGTTTTCGTAATCGGATAGAAACTCTTCAGTTTCTAAAGACTCCATGACAGGAACTTCTTCCTCATGAATGTCTTCTATAGGCTCTTCAGCAACTTCAGGAACATTAGCGAGAGTTTTAATTCTGTGTATAAGCTTATCGATATGTTTATCGTGACTTGCGGATACAGTAAGAATCTCAGAGATTCCTATTTTATATAGTTCGTGAACACGGTATTCATCTTTTAGTGTATCTGCTTTATTTGCGACGAGAATCAAAGGTTTTTTTAAGCAAAGAAGCTGTTTGGCAATCTCCGCATCTAATTCTGTAATCCCACAGCGGATATCAATGACAAGCAGTAATATATCCGCTTCGTTTGCTCCAGCTAAAGCTTGCTTATAAATATGTTTTTGGAAGTGATCTTTAGAATCTTTATCTACTCCTCCAGTATCGATGACTTGTACAGGGATTCCCCATCCACATATTTCTCCGTATAGTCGGTCTCGTGTCGTTCCTTCTTGTGAGTTGACTATAGCCAAAGATCGTTTGCACATGCGATTGAAAAGAGAAGATTTCCCTACATTGGGTCTTCCTAAAATAGCAATCCGTAGCATGATAAGCTCAATTAATCTAAGTTTTGAATAATTATAGGAAAAATAATAAGAGCTAAAAAATTAAATCTAAAGAAATAAAATCGATTGAGTGTTTAAGGGAAAAGTTTATTTTGCGATATATCTTACTTCCAGAAACCCTTTTCCTTTAGCAGGGTTAAAATTTTTTCTTTGTCATGACACTCATTTTCTATAGAGAGTATCTCAGCTTCTTTTAATAGATCTCCGAGTAGTCTTCCTGGTGCAATCCCTCTAGAGATGAGATCGGGAGCAGAAACCAAGGGAGACGCAGTTTTGATTCTGACAATGAATTGTTCTAAGCGTTCTTCTAGTTCCTGAACGCGGGCGATGAAATTTTGTTGTTTAGCAAGATCTTTTTGGGTTGCTGAAAATAGAGATAGAAATAGATTTGCTGTCGGAGAAGCTAGAAAGTGCGCCCAGAAAACACGATTATTACTGACATTCTGGAAGTGAGGAAGTGCTTGATACCACAGTTGTATTAGTTTCAAATCTTTGTTTGAGATTCGTAAACGAGTAAAAGCTACACAAGCAGCTTCTTCGCTCACACCTTGAAATAGAGGAAGTAGAAAGCAAATTTCAGGGAAATCTAGAGGGTTAAGTCTTTTAGCAAATTCGATACTTGTGCGCAGTAAGCTCGGAGGAATATCCCGAAGCTCGGGGAAAATTACAGTAATGATTTTAAGTTGTATCAGTAAGGATAAAGCTTCATAAGGATTTTTTTTCAGCATTTTCTTGAGTTCCTGCCAGATTCTTTCTGGAGATACGGAACATACTAACGAAGGGGCTTCCTTAATAATGGCACGTTCTGTAGCAGGATCTAAAGTAAATCCTAAAGAAGAACTAAAACGTATAGCACGTAATATACGGAGCTTATCTTCGGAGAAACGTAATTTAGGATGACCGATAGCACGTATTACACGCTTGTCGAGATCTCTTCTTCCTTCAACAAGATCAAAGAGCTTTTCTTCAAATGGATCGTAATACATCCCGTTTATTGTAAAATCACGGCGTAAAGCATCTTCTTTCATTGATGAAAATATCACACGTTCAGGATGCCGTCCGTCTTTATAATTTTCATCACTACGAAATGTAGCTACTTCGAATAAGAGGTTATTTTCTTTAACAACGATAATACCGAAAGCGGCTCCTAAGGCTAGTGTGTCAGGAAAGATAGTAGAAACAATAACAGGAGGAGCGCTAGTGGCTATGTCAATTTCTTCTATGGGCTTGCCCATGAGCATATCGCGAACGCAACCACCAACAAAATATGCTTGATAGCCGGCATTACGTAACTTCAGAAGAATCTTTTTTGCAGCTTCTAGGGCGATTGTTGTCATTACATCCCTAAATAGAGAAGAAGAGAAATTTAAGCTATAGCTTCTGGAGCTCTTCTGATAATCACCGGAGCTTTATTCTCTAAGATCGTGTCTTCTTGAATCCTTATAGCTTCTACTGTAGGATCAGAAGGGATCTCAAACATCAGATCTCGGAGTAAGTTTTCTAAAATCATACCTAAAGCTCTGGCTCCAGTTTTTGCCAGCTTTGCTTTTTTTGCTATAGCATATAGAGCTTCTTTTTCGAATATCAACTTTACATTTTCTTCTGAAAATAACTCGATATACTGCTTCACAATTGCATTTGTGGGTTCGGTAAGAATAGCAACGAGTTCATCCAAGGAAAGCTCTTCGCAGTTAACAATACAATTGAATCGACCAACAAATTCAGGAATCATACCAAAAGCAATAAGATCCTCTGTTTCTACTTTTGTGAGTAGGTGATCACGATCCTTTTGAGAGAAATCTCCGATGTCATCAGAGAAACCTATTGTAGTTTTTCCTAATCGTTTGGCGATAATCTTATCTAAATGAACGAAAGCACCACCAACTATGAAAAGAATATTCTCTGTATTTACACGGATATATTCTTGATTAGGATGTTTACGTCCTCCTTTAGGGGGGACATTTGCGGTAGTACCTTCTATTATTTTTAATAAAGCTTGTTGAACACCTTCGCCAGAAACATCTCGGGTAATGGAAACATTAGCTGTAGTTCTACCAATTTTATCAATTTCGTCGATGTAAATAATTCCCCGCTCTGCTCTTGCGACATCGTAATCAGCAGCTTGTAACAGTCTTAAAACGATGTTTTCCACATCTTCACCGACATAGCCCGCTTCGGTAAGTGTGGTTGCATCAGCAATTGTGAAAGGTACATCTAAGATTTTTGCTAGAGTTTTAGCAATAAGGGTTTTACCCGATCCTGTAGGACCCAAAAGCAAAACATTGGATTTGCCATAGCTGACGTGTTTGTTGTTTAATAAAGCACGTATGCGTTTGTAGTGATTATATACAGCGACAGCGATGGTTTTCTTTGCCCTTTCTTGCCCGACAACATATTTATCAATATGTTTTTTGATCTCTTTTGGAGTAAGTACTTGAAGATCCGGATGCTGAGGGGCTGTTTCTGTGGATGCTCCTGAGGATGATGTAGACGTTGGCTTTTTATCTAAAATCCCTGAGCACAACTTAATACAGTAATCACAAATATAGACAGAGGGACCTGCTATCAATTTTTCCACATCTTTTTCAGAACGCCCACAAAAAGAGCAGATGGTGAGATTTTTTTTGTTCATAATGACTCTCTAGGAGATGGTGTCCTTATCTTTTGTGTCTTTTGCTGAAGAGACCACTTTATCAATTAAACCATAGGAGATTGCGTCTTCAGCTCCCATAAAGAAATCTCTTTCAGAATCTTCTATGATTTTTTCTACAGGTTGTCCTGTGCACTCAGAAAGAATATTTGCAAGGTGTTTTTTTAATGTTAAGATTTCTGCAGCTTGTAGCTGAATATCAGCAGAAGTCCCTATAATTCCTCCTGAAGGCTGGTGGATCATCATCCGACTGTGAGGTAGAGCATAACGCTTACCTTTAGTCCCCGCAGAAAGTAGTAAAGCTCCCATAGAAGCCGCTTGACCTATGCAATAAGTATTTACATCACAACCTAAGAAACGAATAGTATCATAGATAGCCAATCCAGCTGTGATATACCCTCCTGGGGAGTTAATGAAAACTTTAATATCCTTTTTAGGATCTTCGGACATGAGGAAAAGTAGTTGTGCTATGACAGTATTAGCGAGGGGCTCTGTAATTTCTTGGCCAATCATTACAATGCGATCTTTTAAAAGACGCGAGTAAATATCCATGGCTCGCTCGCCACGACCTGTATCCTCGACCACATAAGGCACCAATGTCATTTGCATTTCCTCTCAAAATAGTTTCTTTCCCGCATATATACTCAGACGCGGAAAAGCAATTCCAACAATACACATATTCATTTTTTATGCTGTTTTGCTTGAAAACAAGCCCACACATTAAAATGTTGAATTCTATGTTTAAGACTTTCTTGGGTCAAGTGTTTTCCTCTAGCTCGATTATGCAGAGGGCGCTGTCGCTGATTCTTTTGCTTTGGATAGAACTTTTTCCATAGCTTTATGGTAAGTTAAGCGATCACGAGCTGCCATCACTAATTCTTGTAAAGCTTCTTTAGAGATATCTCGAGGAGGCTGCATTCCATAACGTTCCTTAGAACATACATCCATCATGTATTGAAGCTCTTCACGACTGATCACAAGCTTTTCATCATTGAAAATCTTATTGGCTAGGAAAAACAGTTTTAAAGTTTTTTTAGCTTCTAATTCTGCTTCTTTTAATAAATCTGATTTTTTATTTTCTAGTTCTTCGTCGGAACAATATTGAATCAATCGAGCGTTGAGTAGTTTTTCTCTGGTTAGCATAGCTAAACGATCTTCTAACATAGATGTTGGAAGGTCGAAATCGATAATACTTGCCAAGGCATTTTCTGCCTCAGTAAAGCGCTGTTGGCGTTGTCTATCTTTTGCTTGATTTTCTAATTGAATGCGTAGCTTTTTCTTTAAATCTTCTAGAGATTCAGCTTGTAACTGACGAGCTTTGACATCATCAAGCTCAGGAGCAACAACTTCAATAACTGCGTTAACAGTAAAGGTTAAAACATCTCCGTTGAGGAATGATTGGATTTCGGGAGATGCTATAATTTCAGTCACACGGTGACCTGCAGAAATGCCTAGAAACTTAGTTTTGAAAGCGTCGGTCATTTCTTCTTCACAAAGTTTGAAGTATTTATTTTCAAAAATTGGTGTAGGGACGCCTTCTCCATTTTGTTTGGATACATGAAGGGATAACGAGATGAAGTCGCCTTCTTGAGAAGTACGAGTTACAGGAGTTTTAGTGGCGAAGAAATAAGAAATATTAAGTAATCCTTTTTCCATTTCTTCATCAGTAATATCTTTTACATCTGGTTCTTCTGATAAGGATAGTTTATCCCAAGGAATGTCAGAAATCGTTGGGAAAGCCTCGTAGGTAAAATTTACTTGACCACCTTCATTTATATCAGCTTTTGTTACCGAAGTAGATTTGATAGCTTGCGGGGAAAGAGGCCTTCGGTCTCCCACAGAGGCTAAAGCCTGATAGGCTGATTGAATGAGTAGTTGATTTAATTCTCTAGTGACCTGGCTGGGGTAGCGAGAAACGATAATTCCGTCTGGAGCTTTGCCTTTGCGGAACCCTGGCAAAATGACGTCTTTCTTTATCTTTTTTATGGCCTGTTTATGAAGCTTATCTAAGAGTTGAGGTGTAGTTTTTACTTCAGCAGAAACAACGCACCCAGGCTGTTCTTCTAAATTAACAGAAAATTGTTCGTTAGAAAAATTTCGCGACACAAGACTACCCTTTGAAGCTTTTCTGGAAGGAAAAGCGGGTGATGAGGCTTGAACTCACGACCTTCACGTTGGCAACGTGGCGCTCTACCACTGAGCTACACCCGCAAGAAAAGCAACATTCTAGATATTTGATGAGTTTTTATCAATGACTAGTCAATTACAAGAGTAATAGTTAGTGCAAAAAAGCAGGTGAAAATACAAGAGAAAAGGACTGATAAAATTTTTCATTGATTTAGCATGGGTAAACAGGTACAAGTAAGCTGATTCAATCAGAACTCTATAATTTAGAGGAGAAATGCTCAATTTTCGCAAATTACGAAGGGATTTTACAGCTAACATTTTGCAAGATGGCAAGGAACTTTTTGACCAAGGAGCTGTGATTAATGCGAAAATCCTGTCTATGAATGGAGAATCAGTCTGCATAGGAGCGCAGGTTCGAGGGCTATATGACAACGTATATGAATGTGAAATAGAAGTTGATCGATCGAAATCTGATACCATAGATTCTAACTGTGACTGCTCTTATAACTATGATTGTCAGCATATAGTAGCGCTGCTGTTTTATTTAGAAAGGTATTTCAATGAAATGGTAGTGGCTTATTCTCAAGAAGCTAACTTAGAGACGAATCAAGAGATAAACGAAGATGTTAAAAAAGAACTTCAGGAAACTTTTGTCGCTGCTGCAAATAGAGAAGAAGAACGAAAAGACCGTGCTCATCAAAAAGAAATCTTAAGTGAGTACATTCATGCGGCTAATGTATTAAGCGCAAATCCATTTTTCCTTCCTCAGGAATATATCGAGAAGAATTCTGCAGAGCTTGCCGTTTTATTTGTTGCTTCCAATGATGAAGTATTCCGTCCGAATCAGCATGTAGAATTTCAATTAGTTTTACGTCTTCCTGGTCGTTCTAAACCATTTTACATTTCAAATATTAAAACATTTCTTGAAGGAGTGTTGTATCAAGAGCCTATTATCCTGAATGGACGTCACTTCTTTTTCACAATGCAATCTTTTAATGCTTCCGATCGCAAGCTTATAGATTTGCTGATTCGTTATGTTCGTTATGCTAACCAACCGCCTGAAGAGAAATTGTTGAAATCAGCGTACCTTACGTTAACCTCTTTAGGTGTCATTTTAGCAAAGATGTATGAACATCAAATGGCGGATCGTGGAGGATGTCAATCTGGAGAGAAAGAAAGTTTCTCAGGAATATTCTGTGGGAATCTTGAGGAGCCTTTATATTGGTCTGTTACTCCAGCTAAGATGAAGTTTGATTTAGACTTTTTCGATACTCCATACAAAGCATTACTAATGACTCCATTGATCCTTGTGGATGATGAAACGCTTCAGCCAGAGCAAGCGATTCTTTTAGAATCTAATGTTCCTGGTATTATTCATAACAATGTATATCACCATTTTGCTCCTCAAATTCGACGTGCGCACTTACGTTCTTTCTCAAAGTTGCGTGATGTTACTATACCAGAAGCTTTATTTGGTTCTTTCCGAGAAAATGCTCTTCCTGTGTTTAAGGAATATGCAGAGGTTTCTAATGTCGAAGTTCTGAATTCATTTGTCACTCTTCCTTATGTTGAGGATGTTCGAGGTGAATGCAATATTAGTTACTTGGATGGAGAGCTAGAGGCAAAGTTGTATTTCATTTACGATGATCTAAGGGTTCCTGCTGTTCCTTTTTCTTTGCAATTTGACGAGATCCGCGCGTTTATTCGTGAAGATGGTATCCTAGCAAGGAATCTTGTTGAAGAGCGTAAGATAATAGATGAGGTCTTTTCTGGTTTTATCTATGACGAGCGAGACGGGGCTTTTCATGTAAAAAGTGAAAAGAAAATTGTTGAGTTTATGACAGAAACTATTCCTAATAACCAACACAGGATAACATTTAATTGTCCTGAGACCCTTTCTGATCAGTTTATTTATGATGAAACTGTCTTTGATCTTGCTTTCAGAGAAGGTTCCGAAGTCAATACTTATGAAGCAGAGCTGAAAGTAAACGGCTACTTGAAAGGAATCAGCTTAGACCTACTTTGGGATTGCATAAGCGCTAAAAAACGTTTCTTAGAGCTGCCAAAGAAAGGGCGTCATGTCAAGACGCGAAGAGGTAGAGCTTCAGGTTCTACAACACTTCCTTGTATTTTGGTTTTAGACCTAGAGAAGATCTCTCCAGTTATTCAGATCTTTAATGAAATCGGTTTTAAAGTTCTGGATGATTTTGTAGAAAAGTGCCCTTTATGGAGTTTAACAGGGATTTCTCCAGGGCTTTTCAAAGGTCTTCCGGTTAACTTCAAAATGACGAAAAAGTTAGCAGAAATACAAAAACAAATTCGTGGAGAAGTTGATTTTAAATTCCAAGAGATTCCTGCGCAGATACAGGCAACATTGCGTAGTTATCAAACTGAAGGGATTCATTGGTTAGAACGTCTTAGAAAGATGCATCTCAATGGTATTCTTGCCGATGACATGGGACTTGGGAAGACTTTGCAAGCAATTATTGCGATTACGCAAAGTAAGTTAGAGAAGGGCAAGGGGTGTTCGTTAATTGTCTGCCCAACATCTTTGGTATACAATTGGAAAGAAGAGTTCCGAAAATTCAATCCGGAATTTAAGACTGTGATTATTGATGGTGTCCCTTCATATAGACGTAGACAACTTGCTGCTTTGTCAGATTATGACGTTGCCATTACCTCGTATAACCTATTACAAAAGGATATCGATGTATACAAGGATTTTGTCTTTGATTATGTAGTTTTAGATGAAGCCCATCATATTAAGAACCGTACAACGCGTAATGCGAAATCTGTAAAAATGATTCGTTCGGGGCATAGATTAATTCTAACAGGTACCCCGATTGAAAATTCTTTGGAAGAGTTATGGAGTTTATTCGATTTCTTAATGCCCGGTTTATTAAGCAGTTACGATCGCTTTGTTGGTAAGTACATCCGTACCGGCAACTATATGGGGAATAAGACCGACAATATGGTGGCTTTGAAGAAAAAGGTAGCGCCATTTATTCTTCGTCGTATGAAAGAAGATGTATTGGAAGATTTGCCTCCTGTTTCGGAAATTCTGTATCACTGTCATCTTACAGATTCGCAGAAAGAACTGTATCATTCTTACGCAGCTTCAGCTAAGAAAGAGCTTTCTCGTTTGGTGAAACAAGAAGGTTTTGATCGTATTCATATTCACGTTCTTGCTACACTTACTCGTTTAAAACAGATCTGTTGTCACCCTGCGATTTTTGCAAAAGACGTTCCTGAGCCAGGAGATTCTGCAAAGTATGACTTGCTGATGGATCTTCTTTCTTCTCTTGTGGAGACAGGACATAAAACGGTCCTCTTTAGTCAGTATACCAAGATGTTGAGTATCATCAAAAAGGACTTAGAGGCTCGTGGAGTTCGTTTTGTTTATTTGGATGGTTCCACCAAGAACAGATTGGAAATAGTTAATCAGTTTAACGAGGATCCTGGATTATTAGTCTTCTTGATTTCGTTAAAAGCAGGGGGAACAGGGTTGAACCTGGTTGGTGCAGATACAGTAATTCACTATGATATGTGGTGGAATCCTGCTGTAGAAAATCAAGCGACAGATCGTGTACATCGTATAGGGCAGAATCGTTCGGTGTCTTCGTATAAGTTAGTTACGTTAAATACAATCGAAGAAAAAATTCTAACGCTGCAAAATAGGAAAAAGAGCCTTGTAAAGAAAGTGATCAACTCTGATGATGAAGTCGTTTCCAAGTTGACTTGGGAAGAAGTACTGGAATTGCTACAGATATAATGCTATGAGCCCACATCGAAGCTTATTTAAAATTAAAAATCTGTCTAATCGCTTGTACAACAAGACTCTAGGTCGTTTTGATAAAGTTTTCAACTTTTTTTCTGGTAATGTTGGCATCGATTTAGGAACAGCGAACACTTTAGTTTATGTTCGTGGCCGCGGTATTGTGCTCAGTGAGCCTTCTGTAGTCGCTGTAGATGCTCAAACTCACACGGTTCTTGCTGTTGGTCATAAAGCTAAGGCTATGTTGGGGAAAACCCCACGTAAGATAATGGCTGTTCGTCCGATGAAGGACGGTGTGATTGCAGATTTTGAAATAGCGGAAGGAATGTTAAAAGCGTTAATCAAGCGTGTTACTCCTTCTCGTAGCATGTTTCGTCCAAGAATTTTAATCGCTGTTCCTTCTGGGATTACCGGAGTGGAAAAACGAGCTGTTGAAGACTCGGCTTTACATGCTGGAGCTCAGGAAGTGATTTTGATAGAAGAGCCGATGGCTGCAGCTATTGGTGTCGATCTTCCTGTTCATGAGCCTGCTGCGAGTATGATTATTGATATCGGTGGTGGGACTACCGAGATAGCTATTATCTCTTTAGGAGGGATAGTAGAATCACGTTCTTTACGTATTGCTGGGGATGAGTTTGATGAGTGTATTATCAATTACATGCGTCGTACTTATAATCTTATGATAGGCCCCCGTACAGCTGAAGAAATTAAGATTACTATTGGTTCTGCGTATCCTTTAGGAGATCATGAGCTTGAAATGGAAGTTCGTGGTCGTGATCAGGTTGCGGGGTTGCCTATTACAAAAAGGATTAATTCTGTAGAAATTCGTGAATGTTTAGCAGAGCCTATCCAACAAATTATTGAATGCGTCCGTTTAACTTTAGAGAAATGTCCTCCAGAGCTGTCTGCTGATTTAGTTGAACGTGGAATGGTATTAGCGGGTGGCGGGGCTTTAATCAAAGGTCTCGACAAGGCTTTAAGTAAAAACACAGGACTTTCGGTAATTACAGCACCTCATCCTTTACTTGCTGTTTGTTTAGGCACAGGGAAGGCTTTAGAACACCTAGATCAATTCAAGAAACGCAAAGGGAATATGGTATGACCAGTCTATGGAGCAATGAAATTCAGCATGAAGGTTTAAAACAGTGGATCCAAGAAGTTGCTGAATTAGTAACTCCTAAGGATATACGTATATGCAATGGCTCTGATTCTGAATATGCCGAAATCTATGGCATAATGCAAAAATCGGGAGTGGCTATTCCTTTAAATCCAGATCTACATCCCAACTGTTTTTTAGTACGTTCTTCTCCTGAAGACGTTGCTCGTGTTGAACAGTTTACTTTTATTTGCACTAAAGAACAAAAAGATGCTGGCCCAACGAATAACTGGCGTGATCCTGATAAGATGCGTGAGGAGTTACAAGGTCTTTTTAGAGGCTGTATGCGTGGAAGAACTTTGTATGTAGTTCCTTTTTGCATGGGGCCGTTAAATTCTCCCTTTTCTCTTATCGGTGTAGAAATTACAGATTCTCCCTATGTTGTGTGTTCTATGAAGATCATGACGCGTATGGGAGAGGAAGTATTAAAATCTTTAGGAACATCTGGGGTTTTTCATAAGTGTTTGCATAGTGTGGGGGTTCCTTTAGCTCCCGGGGAAAAAGACTTAGCCTGGCCTTGTAATCCTGAGCATATGCGTATAGTCCACTTCCAAGATGATAGTAGTGTAATGTCATTTGGTAGTGGTTATGGGGGAAATGCTTTACTTGGGAAGAAATGCGTTGCTTTGCGTTTAGCTTCATATATAGCTCGTTCGCAAGGTTGGCTTGCTGAGCATATGTTAATTATAGGTGTCACTAACCCTGAAGGGCAGAAGAAGTATTTTGCAGCTTCTTTCCCAAGTGCGTGTGGTAAGACCAATTTGGCAATGCTAAAGCCTAAGATACCTGGGTGGAAGGTCGAGTGTGTTGGTGATGACATTGCTTGGATACGTCCCGGCCCTGATGGAAGGCTATATGCTGTAAATCCTGAATTTGGTTTTTTTGGTGTTGCTCCGGGAACATCGGCAACCACAAATCCTAATGCATTAGCCACGTGCGGTTCGAATTCAATATTTACTAATGTTGCTTTGACTCCTAATGGAGATATTTGGTGGGAGGGACTTACGAGTCAGCCTCCTGAAGGCCTTATAGATTGGCGTGGGAATCCTTGGAAACCTGGAGGAGCACCTGCTGCGCATCCGAATTCTAGATTTACCACTCCGTTGAAACAGTGCCCTGTTTTAGATCCTCAATGGAACAGCCCAGAAGGTGTACCGATAGAGGCGATTATTTTCGGCGGTCGTCGTTCTGAAACTATACCTTTGGTTTATGAGGCTTTGAGTTGGCAACATGGGGTCACCATTGGTGCGAGTATGTCTTCAGCAACTACTGCGGCTGTTGTTGGTGAGCAGGGGAAGTTGCGTCATGATCCTTTTGCTATGCTACCTTTCTGTGGTTACAACATGGCATATTATTTTGATCATTGGTTATCTTTTGCTTCTAATGCAAGTTTAAAATTACCAAGGATCTATGGTGTGAACTGGTTTCGTAAAGATAGGAATGGTAATTTTATCTGGCCTGGGTTCAGTGACAATCTTCGTGTTTTGGAATGGATTTTCCGCAGAACAAATGGAGAGGAGGCGATCGCCAAGAAAACACCTATTGGTTACTTACCAGAAGAGTCTTCATTAAACTTAGAAGGGTTGCACTTGTCTACGCAAGCTCTACAGGATCTATTGTCAGTGGATATTCCTGGATGGCTTAAAGAGGTGGCCAACGTGCGTGAGTATTGTAAGATTTTTGGCTCTGACCTTCCTCAAACAATCACAGATGAGTTATTCAGAATAGAAAGTGAATTAAAATAATTAAATAATCAAAGTTACTTGTTATTTATGTTTTAGTTCACAAGATAATTATTTTTTATTTTTGAAATAATTTTTTTATTTTAAAATTTAGAAAATAATTAATCTCTTCTGGATAAATAATAGTGACGGTACAACCTTCTTATATTACTTTTAATCGTAATGTGACTGCGGCACTACTTGGGGATCAGGTAGATGTGACAACGCCGTTTTCTAGTGCCGTATTTCTTTTTCAGCAATTAGATCAAAAAGCTAAGGGATTGAAACACGCGCTTGGTTTGCTCCAAGAGACAGAATCTAAATTCCTTGTGCCACAAATGTCTTCGGAGTTTGTAGAGGACATTGCTTTTGATAACTTCTCTGATGGGAAAATCTCTCTTGCTAAAGTTGCTTATGATTCCACTAAAGTGGATAGCATTCTTGAAAATCCAAATCTTGCTGCTGCAAAAGTTTATATAGAAGGGCTTGAAAAGAATTTTGAAGATTGGGTTCGACCTATAGATGAAGGGGGCTTGTTTGATTCTACAGAAGCTGAGAAAACTATAGTTAGAGAATATCAAGTAAAGCTCAGTACTTTAAAACAGGCATTTACTGGGGGGACTCCCTCAGATGAGCAGTATAATTCATTATATGCTCTGTCTAAAGAGTTTGTGGCCGCGATAGAGAAATTAGAGGGTAAAGAAGCTCCGCCAAAAAGTAAGGTAATTCATTTTTGGCAGAATATGATGGTGATTTATAACGCCATGGTTTCTTTAGCCTATCCTGTTTCTGAAGAACTGAACGTAAAGCTTGCTATGTGTTCGTTAAATATCGATGAAGCAAACCAAGTCATCGAGCTTATGCGTCAGTTTTCAAGTTCTCTCAAAGACTTACTCAATCCTGTTTGGGATGTTCCCTCAACAGCATCGAATTTAAGTGGTTCAGGTTATAACGCTATGCAAGGCGGTATGACGCGTACCTACATAATCCTTGGTGGGGTGTATCGTATGCTTATGGATAAGTATGCGAGTACTGCTACAAATCCCATGCCTCAGGAGGTTAAAAGTGGGCTAACTACTTTTATAAAGTCCATGACGAATCTGAAAATCAATGATCAAGTTAAATTAGTGAACTTCTTAAGTTTACAATATTCTTATTTAGCTTGTGCGGCCCAGTACGGGGTGAAGTCTTCTTCCCAAACACCGGATTATCAAAGTGCTCTGACACAAGAAAAAAATTATTGGCAAGAGCGTAATGTCAATGGTTTTGATATAGGAGGAGCGCCTATGTCTACCTTTGTTTCTAATCCACAGAATGCTTACGAAGGGGTAAAATTGTTTAGTAATGGTAGTACTAATCTTAACCCGGAGTTTTTCCAGAATAGTATTGAGCTGATGACTAAATCTACATCAGTGATGACGCGTTCAGATTATCAGAATGTTATTAATGCTATGAATAACGGAATTCTAGAAATTCAAGCGCAGATTAATAAATGGACGAAGGAATCTGCGGAGCTAATGACCCAGAAAGCTTCCATGGACCCTACGAAGTTGAATTACTTTAAAAGTATGTCTGAGGGGAAAGACATTTTCGTCAAAACTTCTCCCATACAAATGGTGTATTCTTCTTTACTTTTGGATAAGTATTTACCGAATCAGCAGCAAGTACTGGAGACTTTAGGGGTGCAGATGACATTCTCTAATAAAGCTGCTAAGTATATGAATCAAATAATTCATCATGTTACGAATTTCCAAACTGCGGATGTCTATTATTCTCTTGCGATATATTTACGTCAGATGAACCTTCAAGCGCTTACTGATGCCAAAGGTAAAGCAGAGAGTGTCTTGAGTAAGGAAAAGATTCGTTGTCAAAGTGATATTGCCCGTTGTCAGAGAGCAAAAAGTGAACTCACACAGATTTTAGAAAGTATTAATGGGGATAGAGAGTTAACAGCTTCTCAAGCACAAGAGCTCCGTCAGACTATTTCTGGATATCAATTTCAATTCGATGCCTTGATTCGTAATCTAGGAAATTTGTCTATTTTCCTAAATAATATGCAATTTCAATCTGTAGATAAGCCCAACGATATAGATAAAGCTTTTAAGATCCTGGTAAATAGCAAGGAGTCTGAGGATTGGCCTCGTTTTCTGGCATCCTTTGAAAGTTTTGTTATTGAAGGTGGTGAAAATGGCGTTGTCCCTGGTGGGGAACAGCAGATTTTGCAGAGTTTAGAAGCTGCCCAGTTGAATTTTACAACTTTTAACCAAAACCAACAGTTAGCTCTGCAGTTAGAATCTTCCGCAATTCAACAAGAGTGGACTATGGTTAGTGCTGCTCTAGCATTAATGAATCAGATATTTGCGAAGTTAACACGTAGATTGAAATAGGAGCAGTTATGAGAAACTCCCCGATACAAAGTTATCAACAGCCCCATCAGATTTTTGAAGGCCCAAAATTTGCAGAGCGTCGTGTATCACCTGCAGAAGTTGCTGCTGATTATACAAAAATGAATGAGGTAGCTTCGCATCTAAAAATCATGCAAGATTTACTCAAGGAAGCGAGTGAATTGGGATTGCGTAGGGAATTTGTCTCATCTTTAAATCGTGATTTTTTAGATACGGGTTTTGAGATTGCGGTGATGCAGACAGTATTGACAGAAAAAGAGAATAAGGAGCTACGTAAGCAAGCAAATAAGATTTTCCAAGAGCATTTAGAAAGGACATCGCCACAGGCTTTGACGACAGCTCCTGAGCTTGCTCCTGTTGATGGTTCTATAGTCAATAAGATGCCTTTTCAATCTGCATTTGCTTATATTCTTTTAGATAAATATATTCCTGCTCAAGAGACAGCTTTATATGCTTTAGGAAGGGAGCTGAACCTTTCAGGATATGCTCAGAACCTGTTTAGTCCGCTTTTAGAAGTTATTAAGACTTTCAACTCTGCTCCTATTATTTATAATTTAGGATCGTACATCTCTCAGACATCAGGAACCGCAAATTTTAAATTTGGCTATCAGATGATAGTAGATCGCTATGAAGAGGAGCGTCTGCAGTTAAGAAATGATATTAAAAGCGCTGAGAAAGCTCAGGCTCTATTGAAGCAAATTTCTAAAAACATTCAGGGGAATGACACGCTTACTGATGATCAGAAAAAACAACTTCAGAATATTGTTAGCGGGTATGACAGTGAGTTAGTGATTATGTTAACACAGATGAAAAATCTGATGTTGAATCTGAACTCGCTTATTTTCATGCCTGGGAATAATGAGTATGAAGCTTCTTACAAGATTATGGGGTCAGATTTTTCTATAATTACATTGCAAGATTTAGAACATAAGGTTGTTGATGGTGAGATAGACGTCGCTACAGGAACAGCCAAAGGAGGCTTACTTACTTTCTTTAATACTTGCCTTGCTGACGTACAAAATTATGGAGACCTTGCGCAAACACACCAACTGATGTTGGAACTTCAGATGCGGGCTATGCAGCAAGAGTGGAGTTTAGTTGCAGCATCATTGAAACTGATGCATAACGTGTATCGTACGTTAATTAGTTCTTATTAGAATTGGAGACCTGCGGTTATATTTATGGCGCGTTGGCAACCCCAACGACCTTCAACATTATAGAAAAAGTTGTCAGATGCGCAGCAGGTAGCCCCGCAGCAAAAGTTTACTCGGTGGAAGTTATTGATTTTGCGAACTTTAAATTTCAAGTTGGTGAATTGGCTTTCCAAACGTTTGAAACTATCAGCAGGGGCTTGCCTTGAAGCATTCCCTACAGAAGCGGAAATATAAGGAAGAATGTAATCGTTTATATAGGTGGCAATGCCGATGTTTGCCGACCATTCTTTATAGCTTATTTTCCCTGTAGAATCTTCGAAGTACACTTCAGGGTTTGCTTGACTATTCACAACAATGTAGTTGACTGGACATGCTGCATGACGATAATCCGCACCAATACCTATGAAAGAAATCCCATCTTTCCAAAGGATCTTTTTCAAACTTAGATCCCAAACGAAACCATAATTACTTTGAACTTCTACTAAACCGTCGGTAACTTGTGATTCGGAGGCTAGAGGAGAAGAGGTATAGTCTCGGTAAGCGTTAAGGGGAAGACGGTAGTATTGTTTTAAGCCGCCGATTTTTACATCAAAACTAATATCTAAAAGCGGGATAGCCGCTGGTGAGGTATCTTGGAAAGCTACCGAGGCAAAGACACAGCTAGAGCTAACTTTAGAATCATTTAAATCAAAATCGAAGTCTTTTGTTGTTGAGGTAACTGTAGGCGAGGGACCTGTATTCATTGTGCTAACTGAGGTCACGACAGGAACATTGCTTATTCGCGCACTTTCTGAAAAAACATAATCACCAGCAAATCCTATTTTTAAGCTTCCGGTCAGTGCTGCAAAGAGGTTGTAGCTATTGCAGATTTCAAAAGCACACATTCCCTTTTGTTCAGGATTAATATTAGGAATTACAGGACTTGCAGGATTCCCCGATGGCATAGCATTAAGGGTAGAGGAGGAGAACATTCCTGATAAAGCTAGGAGAGAGAGGGATGCTAAACATAGGTGCTTTTTCAGCTTGCTATTCATTTAGTAGATGGCCTTATTTACTATGCGTTATAAATTCATCTTTAACAAATGGTAAAAAAATGTACAAATGAAAACTCAGTAGGATGAGGCTTCTATCTAAGGGGATGAGAAGATAGAGCATGTCTCCCTGTTTAAAGATATTCTTCCTTAGTATTTCTTTGTAATAGTGCAGCAATACCTTCTTTGATATCAAGATTTTCGTATAAAACGCGGTAGATGCCTGTAGTTATCGGCATATCGATTTTATGATGTTTAGCAATTTGATACGCTGAAAGGGCTGTATAAGCACCTTCCACAACCATGCCGATTTCTGCTTTTGCTTGTTTAAGGGTTAATCCCTGAGCTATTAGCTTCCCAAACCTGGTATTTCTACTTAGTGAAGAAAAACAGGTTGTACAAAGATCTCCAAGGCCTGCTAAGCCATTGAGAGTATCGGGGCGGCAGTCCATGATAGTGGCAAATTTGCGTATTTCATGAAGACCTCGAGTTACTAATCCCGATTTAGCATTATCTCCAAATTGGAACCCATCAGAAATTCCACAGGCAATAGCTATGATATTTTTTAGAGCACCACCGAGAGCTACGCCTTTAAGATCACTATTGGGATACACACGAAACTTCGGGGTGAGAAAAGCATTATGTATTTTTTTCAAAGTGTCAGGGTCATATGCACTGATCACAACTGAACAAGGACAGCCTTTAAGGACTTCTCTTGCTATAGAAGGCCCACTGAGATAGCCGAGATATCGGGAAGCCTTGCTACCGAAAATCTCGACAACGATTTCACTGAGGAGGAGTCCGGTATGCTGCTCAATACCTTTAGAGGTAATGACAAAAGGAACATTGAGGTCGATAATTGTTTTTAGCTGTTCAGATACTGGGCGTATTCCTGCTGAAGAGACCGCCTCCACAATCATAGAAGCGCCGTCTACCGCCTCCACCATATCTGTAGTGAATGACAAATTCGGATGAATTGGAATGTCAGGAGCTTGGGGATGCCGATGCTCAGTTTGTAGTTGCGCAACTAATTCAGGATTGCGAGCCCATCCTACTACACGATAACCCTTATTCGCTAATAAGGAAGCAAGGCAAAATCCCCAAATGCCCATACCTAAGCAGGCAATTTTCTCTTTCATGAGGCCTCAAAAAATGGTTCCTCGAAAAACGCTTTATTTTCCCAGTGTAGGGAAGTAGAGGTTAAAGGATAATAGAAATCGGCTTCTAATTCAAATGTTGTGTTTGGGGAAAGTTTTTTTCCAGTAACTTTATGGAAGATTTGACGTTCTCTAGCGGAAAGAGCTTCTCGGACAGTAGCAGGACTGTGGTTGCCTTCAAGATTTTTTAGTGGTGCGAAACATTCTTGACGGGGGTATACAAGAGTTTGGCAACGTTCGCTATAGCAAAAGAGGTCGAAGATAAATTCTTCGAATTTCCAAGAGTTTTTCTCTGAGGAATATAGACCTAACTGTTTTGCATGTTTATGAGCTTTATAAAGGGGAAGTTCGCGCAGGGCCGCATGGGCAATGAAATCCATAGATAAGCAATAGAGACCGATATTGGCTAAGCAATACTTTAGCGTGCCATCCGAGTTTGTAGCAAATCTTTCATTTTGGGGTATTTCAGAATATTCAATGACTGAGGTTTTACCAGAATCATTAGATTGTACTAAGATTCCCACATCTTCAATAGCAGTTTGTCGTAAAGCAGCTTTAATAGTGACTTCGTTATTTTCCATACCATGGAATCCACAAAGTTCTACATCAAAAGGTAGAGCTAAAGGATTGTCGATAGGGATAACGCTAACCATTTCAATTCCTGCTTTCTTCCATTTTTCCCATAACCCTGAGGTATAGAGAAGAGTTGCTAGGCAACCATTTCCATTGGGCCCTAAGGATAGAGTGTCAGTATCTTCAAGGAACAAATCTCCCGATAAGGATAATAAAGGCCAAAGGGGTTGGCAGAAAAAGTCTACTTGGTTGGGATCAAGATGGAAATAATCATTAGATTCGAAATAGGAACGAGTCTGACGATTATTTAGAGGTGATGTCATAAAAGCTAAAGGCAAAGGTTGATTTGCCAATTTACTTGCTGCACAGACTTTTTCAGCAACAAGCTGGAATAATGGCTTCTTTTTGATAGGAGATACAGGGAACAAGCCTTTAGGCCCGTCACATTTCAATCTAGATCCCTGGCCTCCAGCAAGAACAACACAAGCGACTTTCTTTTCCTTTAGGAGCTTTGTCCCTACTTGAGTTCTTTCAGGATCTTCTCCTGAAGAAGCGAAAGATGTTAAGGGATGAAAATCTTTTAGGATGGGTCTTGGGGAAGTGATAAGTTGTTGTTGTTTATGGAAAAGGTCTATGTCTATAGACGAAATTTGGTGATAGAGACGCTGTTGTTGTTTTTGAGAAAGGGACGACCACGAATCTAATAAATGCTCCTGATTAATAGACTTGAGTTTTTCTGTTAGTGAAGACATTTCCACGACAGACGGGAAGGTTACAGAGTCGGTCATTACAGTTAGCCTTACGTTCCTATCTCTTGATATTTAGAATACTTATTATTCTTGATCTTTTCGATGATTTTTCTACGGTTAATTAATTCTAGTAATTTACTTTGATGCTCTTGTAGGCGATTACAGGAGATATCGTGTTGTTTATAAATAGAGACTTGTAATGTTTGCAAGTGTTCTAAAAGTGAATTGTAATGTTCGATATTATTTCGGTATAAAAACCGCTCCTTCCTGATTTTAGAAACTAGCATCATGCGTTCTTTTATATTAACAAGCTCTTGAGATAGATTATGCTTTTCATTTTTAAAGTGTCGTACTTTTAATAAAGAATGATAAATTTCTATCTTGGATAGGGTAGATAAGGATTCTAATTTCTTATTCAAGATTTACCAAAGCCTCCAACTCTTTCAAAGTATTTTCCAACTGACAGTAACTGGACAAAGGCTGGGAAAGGAAGTTTTTTATGCTAGGAAGGATTTTTACAGCATCATCGAGATCTTTATCGTGTCCGGGACTGTAGGCTCCTAAATGGATAATATCTAAAGCTTCTTGATATGTTTTTAGTAAGCTACGGAGCTTTTCCGCAGCTGCATAGTGATGAGGAAGGGCAAGTTTTTTCGCTGATCTTGATAGGCTAAGAAGAATATCAATAGGAGGAGAGGCTAGGGCTTTTCCCTGATGGGTAAGGAAGAAATGCCCATCTAAGAGAGATTTAAGATAATCAGTAAAAATATCCGGGTGGTTTGGGTAGTATAAAATAGCATAAAGAGCTGTTATAGAACCGCGTTCGTTATTCCCAGCACGTTCTGTAAATTCAGAAACATGATGGAAAACAGAGGCGGCATAATGGTGTGCTGCTAGCGTTTCTCCTGTTGCCAATGCAACTTCTTGAAGTGCGGCGATCCATCGTGATAGAGAGTCCATAATAAATAACACATCATGTCCTTGATCTCGGAAATATTCCGCTATAGTCATGGCAGCACGTCCTGAAATTACTTTTGCAGGTGCCGTTTCATGTGCGGGAGAGGCAACAATGATTGTCCGATGATGTTTTAATCCTGAAGTATGTTGTTCTATATACTCACGGACTTCGCGCCCTCTTTCGCCAATAAGGGCAATGACATTAATAGTAGATTTTGATCCTGATGCTATGGCGGATAATAATGAAGATTTTCCACTTCCAGGTTCTGAAAATACTCCGATGCGCTGTCCTTTCCCCAAGGTTAAAAATGCGTCGATTGCCTTAATTCCTGTAGGGAAAATTTCTTGAATAGGTTGTCGTGACATGGGAGATGGAGGTGGGGAAATCAACGGTTTTATATGTGTTTTTGGGAGACTTTCTTTGTTGTCCAAAGGATTCCCAAATCCATCAATAACACGGCCAAGAAGATGATCCGAGAGGTGTAGTGATGGTGGGCGACGTAGAGGAAGCACTTCCGAACCTAAAGCAACATGATGCATAGGAGATAGGGACATCAACAATGTTGTTTGGTTATGAAAACCGATAACTTCAGCAAGGATATCGGGATGTTTGGGCGTGCAGATTCGGCAGAGTTCTCCGAGACATGCAGAAAGTCCCTGAACTTCTAAAAGATTTCCAGAAACCCTAGACAGAAGTCCACACGCACGGTAGGGCTGCCAATAGTGAAGTTGGGATTTTTCGTAGTTTAAATGTGTCATACTGTTAAAACAGAAAGCAAATGATCTAGTTCTTCTCCAATTTCTTGTCTTAGAATTCCTGAGGGAACCTCCATTTTATAGCTGGATTTTTTGCAAGAGATGTCGGGGAGAAACTCCGCATGTTTAATCATGGGGATTTCATGCGTTGCTATCCAATCATTTAGTTTCTTATGGTCTTCAGGATGAAGGAAAATCTTTACCGGTGATAAAGATCGCAAGGAGGTATGTTGTTGTAGAGCTGAGGAAATCAACAGGGCAAGCTCTTCAACATTATCTAATTTTTTATAGAGGAATTTTTCGCAGGTAAGGATAGCGAGTTCTAAAAGGTCAGGTTTTAGTTGTTGAGGGATTCTCTCTATTTCAGAGAGCATACGGATCGATAGTTTTCGGAATATCTGAATTAGAGATAATAGTTCTTGAAATGCCTTATCATATCCCGAGGCTTCTCCTTCTGAAAAACCTTGGGAGAATCCTGCGTCCCAGTCTGTAGTTTTTTCTGGGGAATCTTCAGTATCTGAAAGCGAACCAGGGGATTGAGACATCGTCACAAGATATACCTAATTCTTAATGTTTATAATTTCAGTACTTGGTGTTTTATATCTTCAGGCAAATGTTTGAAGATCTCGTCGGCTTTTTTAGGATCCAAATACGAGAGAATTAACCTGATTTTTTCAGGAGACTCTTTTTGTAGTATCTCTACCAGCTTTATAATATTTATGCCTTGTTTTATTTTTTTCGATTCCGAGGGAATACGTTCATAAGCATAGAAAGCAAGATAGAAGCTTGCCAAAGCAATGATCCCTAAACTAGCAAGTAAAATCATTCCTCCAACGAGGAGCTTATATGAAAGGCGATCCTTCTTTATGGTTTGTGAGAAAGGGAATTTCTCAATAACAATAGGTTGGGTAGGTCCACAGATTTTCTTGAGGTGTTCTTCCGCATGAAGCAAAAATGTTTCTCTTTTTTCTTTTGGAAACTTTGCTAGGTATTTCTCATTAATTGTTAACTGGATTCCAGGAGTGTTGTTCGCCAGGCAAGCTAGAGCAAAGTGTTCTTTAGGAAAAATTTTCCCTAAATATTGCTCGCATGCAAATAGCAACAGAGAATTTGTAGAGAACTCCCCTGGAGAGTACGTGTTTCCTAGATTATCCGATAAGGTAATGTGATCTTTAGTTAATCCAGGCAGGCTACTGGATAAGTAGTCAGTAATGGATTGTAATAGAGATAATGAAAACATTTCATTTTTATGAGAGGAGAGAATCACCGATACTTGAGGCACAACATGTGGATCGTCTTCCCCAGGAAGAGATAAAGCAACAGTAGCATGAGCTACTGGTTGAAACATAGTGAGGTCTTTTTCTAGCTGTTCTTTTTTTGCTAAGGACTCTAACAATTTTGGATTTGCTACTTGGCTAAGCTTAAGCCACCCCGAAGTTTTTTTTTCAGGTGCTGGGCGAAAATCAGGAGAGTTAAAAGAGTTATTCCCAAAAAAGATCGCACACCCTAAAGCTGAAAAAACAAGTAAAAAGCCTAAGGGAGAGATGCCTAATGAAGCAACTTTCTTTTTCAGAAATTGGAAAAACACAACAATCCTCAGGGAAAAATAATGAAATCATTATAGAGTTATTAACATTTCATTATTCTTTATCAAAAGATACGAATTATTGACAATTCACGAACTTTAAAAGTTAATTAGTTTCGTCGGAGTATTGAGACATAGAAAAATCTAAAGAGGCCTCATTTACTTTAATTTGCAATTCAGAATAAACGTAGGCACGTAAAAGTTGGCCTATAGAATTCAATGTAGATCCTATAGCAGAAAAACATCCAGAACAATTTCCTGCATAGGCAATTGTTACGACATTGTCTTCAAGTTTTTCAATGAGTACACTACCACCATCAAGAGCTACGTAGGGAGAGATTTTGTCTTCGGTGATTGTACGTAGAGCATGTAGTCGCGATTCTATGGACAGGGCTTCCCATGCTTCTTTAGTATAAGGATTAGCGTCTTCAATCTCTGAAGGTAAGAAAGATTCTTTGAGAGGAAGAGAACCATCCTCAAGAGGAATTTCCATGCATTGTTCTGCAGCGATATCTACAGCATCGATGATGCAGTGGTAAAGAGAAGAACTGTTTTCTGGGAGGGCAGGTTTGTTAGGATGAGAGCGTAGTTCGGTTTCGATAGAGTTAACAGTAAGGTTATAAGCTTGTGCATAAGTTTTGCCAATAACTAAATTACAAGTAGTTTCGGCAAGGACAAGTAAAAAGGGGTGGCCAAAGTATTGAAATTTAGCGTCAATAATTTTTCCATTTACCTTATCTATTAACCAATAGAATATTACGTAATTCCCTGTGAGACGATGACCTTGACTGCCGATAATCAGATGGGCTCCTTTACTTTCCGCATCTTCAGCTGAAAATGTTCCCCCACAGTAAAACTTATGAAACTTCTTCATAACTTTTGGAGATACATTTGCCCAATAGGCGACAGGTTGAAATGGAATTGTCATATGGAGCTCGCAATTGCAGATTTTAGGTGGGCAATACCCTCTTGGATAACGTGTCCTAAGATAGTAAACTGTTCATCTTTCGTTCTCTCTGTAAAAGAAAAATGTAGGGCACTATGACAGAGGAAAGGGGATACACCACAATTTTGTAAGATTTGAGATATAGGTTGAAAGCGTTCGTAACCAAGCCCTGGATAGATTCCTTGTTGGTGCAGGAAGAAAGCTAAACTCTCTGCAGGGACATCTCCTAGAGCGGCAAGCATTACGTTTGGAAGTTTATTTTCTAACTCTGGGAAAAGAAATTGCACGTCAGGACAAGCTGCTTGAAGTTCTTTTGTCAGTTTGCTTCTTAGATTTATCGATCGTAAGATGAGTGAGGACAAAGAAGACACGCGTTCTTGACAAGCAGTTTTCATAGCTGCTACAGTGCCTAAACACAAAGTTCCTGGAGAGTTAGAAGGTAACCATAAATCGAAAAACTTACTCAGGGATTTTTTAATGAACATTCCTCCGATGTTTCCAATGCCTCCTAAAGCTAGAGAAGAAAATGTTAGGATATCGGAATTAAGCATTTCTGGAGTTACGGGTGCACGTCCTAAAATATCAGAGAGATCTAAGTGCAAGACAACACCCCGATCCTGACATAAGGGTTGTAATGTCTCTATAGGTTCGATCAACCCTGTTATGCCATTAGCTGCAGATAATGAAAATAATAATGTGCGCGGTGTTAATGCTTCTGTAAGTTGTTCTGGAGAGAGTCTTCCCGAAGAGTTGATCGTTACCCAATCATAAGTAGTTCCCAAACCCTGGCGGCGGCAAATCGCGTCGACATGATATTGCTGTTCATGAGAAGAGATCAGAAGGTGATTCCTTCCCTGGAAGAAAGTCAGATTTTCTAATAATGCCGCTACAATAATCATAACAGCATGGGGAAAATGTGGAAGGAAATGAAACGTATGAGTTTCTTTAGAACAACCAACAAGCTTGCGGACAGACTCTTCAGTTTCATTAAGGAGCTTTATTGCTGAAGAGGGTATCAAAGAAAAGGGATCAGCATAGGTTTCAAAGCTCTCCCTTACTGAAACAGAAGGAGGAATCGCTTGTTGGTTGTTTAACCAAATGGTTCTGGGTGTCGTTCGAATGTGTGACCGGTCCATAAATACACTATGGGTTTTCCTGTGGGCAACTCTAAAGAGAGTACCTCTTCTTCACTTAATTTTTCTATATCCATAATTAGTGAACGTAAGGAATTTCCATGTGCAGACACAAATACATTTTTTGAATTCCGCAACAAGGGAAAAATAGTTTTCTGAAAATAGGGGATGGTCCGTTGCCCAGTATCATAAAGACTTTCGCCTTTAGGAGGGGCAGTCTTATAACTACGTCTCCACAATTTTACCTGTTCCTCCCCAAATTGCTCAGCGGTTTCTTTTTTATTTTTTCCTTGGAGTTCCCCGTACATTCTTTCATTTAGTGCGCTAGAACGGTAAAGTGGGATCATGTAGTTTGCTTCATCACTATAGATCTTACTCATGTGCTTTTGTTGAGGATCATCATGAACAATGTAAGGGATTTTTTTAGAATTGTGATGTGTCATAGCAAGCAATGCTGTCATTAAACTTCTCACAAGAGAGGAGGTAAAGATGTAATCTATGGGAAGGTTTTTGATTGTCTCGCCTGCAAACATTGCTTCGTCAATACCTTTTTGACTTAGGGGAATATCCACCCATCCTGTAAAAAGGTTTTTTTCATTCCAGACGGATTTCCCGTGTCGTAATAAGATAAGAAAGGCCATGACTTCCTGAGTAATGAGATTAAGAAAACTAGCATAGGAACAAAAAAACTTTTGTCTAGAAGAAAGATTTTTTCCAGACAACATTTTTTTATAATAAAGATTGGTAGACCTCTATTGCTATTCTTGGGCACAATATATGTCTCGAATGGAGAATATTATGGGAAAGGTTCGTCTTAATAAGTTTTTAGCTTCTTCAGGTGTTGCATCGCGGAGAAAGTGCGATGAGATCATCTTTTCAGGACACGTAACTGTAAATGGTCGGGTAGCACCAGGCCCTTTTTTATTAGTGGATGAAGAGACGGATACTGTGAAGGTCGATGGTCGTCGAGTAGGCATGACCAAGAAGGTATATTTTATGGTACATAAGCCCCTGGGATATTTGTGTTCTTCAGAGAGAAAGTTCCCAGGTGATAAGTTAGTTATCGATTTATTTGCCCACCTCCCCTATCGAGTATTTACTGTTGGTAGGTTAGATAAGGAGACTACGGGGTTGATTTTAGTAACGAATGATGGAGAATTTTCTAATAAGATAATTCACCCTTCTTTTGGCATTACAAAAGAGTATTTGCTTAAAGTAAGTCGTGATGTTACTGCAAAAAATCTTGAGGATCTTATGGAAGGTACGGTTATAGATGGCAAGAGAGTCAGGCCTGTTTCTGTAGAGAAAATTCGTCGAGGGACCCTCAAGATTATCGTAAACGAAGGGAAAAAACACGAAATCCGTTTATTTGCTGAGGCTGCGGGGTTGCCTATTTTAGAGCTTTCTCGTATTCGTATCGGGAGTTTCGTTCTCGGAGGTCTGCGTTACGGGGAATATCGCGAGCTTACCGATGCTGAGATTCTTACCTACATGTAGAGCGCAGTTGCTTTTTTATCGTGGGTCAGCGATATATAACCTATGATAGGATTAGTCTTTGTAATTATTTTTAGCGTGCTCTTGGGAGCTTTTCTTGGAGCCTATTGTCAGTTATACTATCTTGTGAAGAATATTGTGATTTCTTGGGAGTGTTTGCTTTCTCACGCCATTGCCAAGCGTCAAGCTCTCCTCTCACTAGCTTCTTTAGGTAATATCAAAATATCGCGATTATCTCAGGAAACAGAGTTTTTATTGAATCATCAACGGGTTTCCTGGAGAGCTTTTTTAAAATACGGCTATGATATTCTTTTTGCTTTTCAAGAGATGGAAGAAACATTGCCTCAGCTTGTTCATGAGATTTTAGAAACTATAGGTGATAATCACCAACAAGAAACGGTAGTCCAATTTATAGAAGATTTCTGGGCTAGAGATAACTTATTTGCCTTTGAGACAGCTGCTTATGAACAAGCTGTTGAGAAATACTTGAAACACAGATCTAACCCTTCATTATGGGTGGCTTCGAGAGTATTTCGTTTTTTAGATTTGCCCACGATTCATTTCTCTCGCTAGGATTTTTGGGAATCTTTGCAAGATACACTTCTGAACATGTTCGACAAGCTTATTACGGATCTCTTTAAGGTCTATAGTATGTTTTAGAAGTATAGAGAGAGAGGTGGCTGGTTGCTCTATAGAGGCTAGGTCTTCCTTGGAACTATTACCATTGATCCCTATCCCTAAAACAATGCCCAAGTAACCTTGGGACGGTAGAGTTTCGCTAAGAACACCACAGAGCTTTTCACCATTTACCAAAACATCATTAGGCCATTTTATGGTTCCGTTTGTGATGCCTAAATCCTGAATTAATTCAAGCACCGCTTCTGTCCCTAAACGGAATAATAAGCTAACATCAATATCTAGTTCAGTAATGAAAAAGCACAATGATAGTGCGAGGTCTTTATTAGAAGATACCCAGGACTTATTAAATTTCCCCTTTCCATCGGTTTGTTTTTGGGTGGAAACAACAGTAAGAGCAAAAGGATTCCACACATGCATTAATTGTTTTGCTGTTGCATTTGTAGATGGAGTTTCTGCAATTTCATAATAAATAACTTTCATTGGAAGTATCCCACTCTTAAGCTATAAAGAGCATTATGAGAAACACTAGGTATTTCAGCTATGTCAATTCTTGGGTGTTTGTTGTCATTATTTTATTAATGATGATAAGTGTGGTAGTGATTTCTTCTATGGATCCATCTACGATACTTGAGACCTCGTCAAAAGGATTGCTAACAAATAAAAGTATCATGCAGATACGCCATTTTGCTTTAGGATGGGTAGCCTTTTCCTTATGCATGTACCTTGATTACCATAAACTGAGAAATTGGGCATGGTGCCTCTATATTCTTATGCTTTTGAGCCTGATAGGTTTATTTTTTGTTCCTGCGGTACAAAATGTCCACAGATGGTACAAAATCCCTTTGATTGGTTTAAGTGTTCAACCTTCTGAATATGCTAAGCTGATTGTTGTAATCATGCTTAGCTACACATTAGATATACGTAAATCTGTCATTTCTTCGAAGACGACAGCTTTACTAGCTTGTATGATTGTGGGAATCCCTTTTGTCCTGATTTTGAAGGAGCCAGATTTAGGAACAGCTTTAGTTTTATGCCCCGTTGCTTTGGCAATTTTTTATCTAGGAAATATCCATCCCTTATTTGTAAAAATTTGCACTATCATTGCTGGCACGGGTATGCTTTGTTCCTTGTTGATTTTCTCAGGGATGATTTCTCATGAAAAGGTAAAACCTTATGCACTAAAGGTTATCAAGGAATACCAATATGAAAGATTAAGCCCTTCGAACCACCATCAACGTGCATCTTTAATTTCTATTGGACTAGGAGGTGTTAAGGGACGCGGATGGAAATCTGGAGAATTTGCTGGGAGGGGATGGTTGCCTTATGGATATACAGATTCAGTGTTTTCTGCTTTAGGAGAGGAGTTCGGTTTGATAGGCCTTTTCTTTGCCCTATGGATGTTTTATTGTTTGATTTGTTTCGGTTGCCGAACGGTTGCTGTTGCTGTTGATGGTTTTGGTAGATTATTAGCAGCGGGGATTACTGTACATATTTCTATGCACGTTTTAATTAATATTAGCATGATGTGTGGGTTAATGCCCATTACTGGAGTACCTCTCGTTTTAGTTTCCTATGGAGGATCTTCAGTAATTTCGACTATGGCTTCATTGGGTATTTTACAGAGTATCTATAGCCGTAGATTCTCAAAATACTAAGAACTATTTCAGCAAGCGCAAAGCATTGAGCCCTACAACAATGGTGCTCCCCTCATGGAGGATCACTGCTAACCATAAGGGAATGATCCCCAAAGATGCTGGCCAAGAAACAAGAAGAATAATAGCAAGGGCTAACCCCAAGTTTTGGGTAACGATCCTTCGTGTTTGCTTGGCTTTCCTTATAATCCATGGTAGTAGGGAGATCGCATCATGAAGGAGAACTATATCAGCAGCTTCTATGGCGGTCGCACTTCCTGCTTCTCCCATAGCGACACCTACTGTTGCTTGTGCAAGAGCAGGAGCGTCGTTGATCCCATCCCCAACCATGAGAATATGACGTTGCTTCGCAAGTTCACGTACTTTTTCTAATTTGTCATCGGGAGATAAATTTGCAAATACTTCTGAGATTCCCAAAAGCTTTGCAGTATTTTCTGCACTAATTTGATGGTCCCCTGTCAACATGCTAATAGCATACCCTTCGTCTCGAAGCTCCTTGACAATTTTTCCGGCATCAGGACGTGGGGTATCTTTAAAATAAAAGAGAGCATAACAACCTTGCAAATAAGCAAGAGAGCATATTTCTCCGCGTTGTCGTGCGGTGTATATACGCTCTTCTAATTCTTGAACGTAATCTTGGGGAATTTTTTGTAAGGCAGTATCCACCCTCCCTACGAATGCTTCCTTGCCTTCAAAAAGTCCCCGCACACCTTGTCCTGGAATCATGCAGTATTCTTCTGCAGGACGTGAGGAAACATTATTTTTTATGAGGTAAGAAACAATCGCTTGAGCTATAGGATGCATGGAAGATTGTTCTAAAGCTAAAATAGAAGGGAAGAAATCAGGATGTTCATTGCCGAAAGTATCACAACCAATACAGGTAAGTTCTCCCGTTGTGAGTGTCCCTGTTTTATCCATAACAATAGAATTACAGGAAGCTAAACGGTCTAAAACGACACCACCTTTAAGAAGAACACCATGTTTTGCACAAGCATTTACAGCGCTGAGATAGGCAATAGGAATAGCTATAATTAATGCGCAGGGAGATGCTGCTATGAGAAAAGCTAAAGCACGATAAAACGCACTATTAGGCCCTAAAAAAGGAATCGAGGTAAATAAAGGGACTAAAACAGCTATAGAGGTAGAGATAGAAAAAATTGTCAACGCATAAACCGAAGAATACTTGTCTAGACGTTGTTGTAAACGTGGTTTCGATTTCTGCGCTTGAATAACTAAATTGATAATATGAGAGATTGTTGAGTCCGCGCCTGTTTTCAAGACCTTAAGATCAAAACTTCCCTCGAGATTATGAGCTCCTGCAGGAACTATAGAGCCGACCTGACAAGATTTAGGGATTTTTTCCCCAGTAAGATGCATAAGATTGATCGAGGAAGATCCGTGAATAATTTCTCCATCTAAAGGAACGATCTCGCCACTTTTTACTCGAATGGTATTACCAACTTCCACAAGACTTACCGGAAGTTTCTCTAAATTTCCGTCTTCCCGAACTACCCAAGCTATTGTAGGAGCTAGGTGTTTCAAAGATGCTAATGTTCCCTTTGCTTTCCCGGATACCATTTGCCCTAAAGCTTCAGAAATAGCAAATAAAACAAGAAGTAAAGATCCCTCTAAAGCTCCACCAATGAAAATAGATCCGAAAGCTGCTGATGTCATTAAGATGTCAATATTTACAGTCTTATTACGAATATCGTCTAAAGATTTTATCAAAGCTGGAGTCCCAGCAAGAAAGAATGTAAAAACGACAAACAAATTGGAAATATCTATAACATGAAACCAATAGAACACTAATGCGCATAAATACATCCCTAAGGAAACACACGCCGATTTTAAAGATAAATTACGACTTAGTAATCGGCTCTTTTGAGATAACATCGGACTATTGTCCTCGGTCATCCCCGACTCAAAAAAATTATTTAGATTTTCTGGTGAAAATGGAGAAGAGAATAGTTGTGAAAACATTATGATACCTAGGATCTATAAAAATTTTACACAAGTGCAAACGATACTTATCGAGGTAATAAAAATACCTAAAACCCATACAACTTCTGTAATCATATGATTACCTAATATTTTTGCTTTAGTGGCAGAGAGTGCTGTGATGAGGATGCCAGATAGTACAGCGGCTACTGTATAACTAGAACAGAGAATTAATGGTAGGAAGAGAATTATGCCTATAAGGCCTCCTAGCATACGTGTCCCTCCCTGTTTTAAAGGATGAGGGAAATTCTCCATAGAAATATGAAGCTCTTCGCGAATCATCGTATCGAGAAGAAGAGTAGAGTCCGAGCAAACATAATCTACCATTTCTTCAAGGAGAGGCGACTTAAATCCTTGATTTTTAAAGATAACACTTAGCTCTAGGCGTTCTTGTTCGGGATAGTTTTCGATTTCTTCTTTTTCTTGTAACATAAACCGATGAGAAAGCTCCATGTAAGACCAGGCTTTTTTTGCTTTCAAACAACCGCGATAAAAAATCCATCCTAGTCCTAACGAAAATAGAATCTCGGCTTGTGTCAATTGAGAAATAGGAAGAATGAAAGCCAGCGTTCTAATGAAAAATAAAAAGATTCCTGTGGATAGAGCGTCACTTGCCAGGTGATAGAAAAAACCTTTTATTGTTCTATGAGGTTCGCCAAGGCAGACTCTATGCTGATCTCTAACCATTTTGATGTGTTCTTCGGGGGTCGCATTTTTGAAGTGAGCATAATCGGTATTCATTTACTTTATCCATCCGGTATACGGTTTACATTGCCTTAAGTTTTTTCATGTTTGCAATACAGATTCTACTCTTGTGGCAATAATACTTCTTGATTCCCTAAGTAGGGGCGTAAAACTTCAGGAATAATCACAGAACCATCTTCTTGCTGGTTATTTTCTAAAATAGCCACGAATAAACGTGGTGTTGCTAAACCGGAGCCATTGAGGGTGTGGACAAAATGCATTTTTCCGTGGTTATCTTTATAACGCGTTTCTGAACGACGGGATTGAAAATCAGTACATTGTGAAATAGAAGAAACTTCATAGTAAGATTGTTGCCCAGGTAGCCAAACCTCAGCATCTATAGTTTTTGATGCTGTGAAAGACATGTCTCCTGTGGAAAGTAAAGATAGCCGATAGGGGAGTTTTAATTCTGTAAGAATATCTTCAACAACAGAGAGCATTTTGTCATACGCTTGATCTGCTTGATCTGGGGTAGTAAAGGCAAACATCTCCACTTTATGGAATTGGTGTACACGAACGAGTCCTCGTTCGTGAGCTCCTGCAGCACCCGCCTCTCTACGAAAGCATGGTGTAAATGCCGCATAGTATATGGGGAGATCCTTCTCACTGAAAATTTCTTGAGAATGGAAGCCATTAAGAACAACCTCAGCTGTAGGAATAAGATATAGAGATTGATCTCCATCTTCTACCCGGTAATACTGACCGTCGAATTTAGGAATTTGTCCTGAGCCAAAAAGGATTTCATGTTTTACGAGAAGAGGAGGTAACCATAACTGAAACCCGTGTTCTCTTTGCTTATTTAATAAATAGGTTAATAAGGCCCATTCTAAACAGACTCCTTGGTTTTTATATGCAGGCCAGCCTGACCCCGAAGTTTTCGCAGGAAGTTTAAAATCTAGAATTTGTAATTTTTGGTTGAGCTCTAAGTGATGTTTAGGAGTAAAGGAGAATGTAGGTAATGAACCTACTTGTTTAATTACTTGATTCCCCGTTTTGTCGGGGCATACAGGGACATCTTCGTCAGGATAGTTAGGAAGACGTACGAGTAAGTCTTGTAAAGTCGAGTCCTTTTGCTCAAGTAAGGGTTCAAGCTTGGCTAGGTCTTGAGAAATTCTTTCCACGCTATTAATTATAGAAGACGCATCCTCTCCTTGGGCTTTGGCTTTATGGATCTGATTTGATAAAAGTTTTCGTTGAAATTGTAACGCTTCTGTTTCTTTTTTAAGGTAGCGGACTTCTTTATCTAAATCAAGAATAGGCTGAAGAGAAATAAGAGGATCTTTCTTACGAAGACGGGCTTCACATTCTTCAGGTGCCTTGCGTATTAATTTTATATCCAACATCCTTATATCTCTTTAATTACCTTTTTCTCACAAAGACAAAGTATATGGAAGATTTTTCTGAGCAACAACTGTTTTTTATGCGAAGAGCTATAGAATTAGGAGAAAAGGGAGCATTTTCTTCACAACCGAATCCATGGGTGGGTTGTGTGATCGTAAAAAATGGTCGGATAATAGGAGAGGGGTATCATGAGAAAGCAGGTCAACCTCATGCGGAAGAAAAAGCAATAAGTTCTGCTTCAGAATCAATTGAGAGTAGCGAAGTTTATGTAACTCTTGAACCGTGCTGCCATTATGGGAACACTCCTCCTTGCGTGAACTTATTAATCAAATATAAAGTTGCTGCAGTTTATATTGCCTTATTAGATCCTGATTCTCGTGTCTCAGGTAGGGGAATAGCTAGTTTAAGAAAAGCGGGTATTTGTGTTTATGAAGGTTTAGGAAAAGAAGAAGCAGAGCGTTCTTTAAAGCCTTATATATACCAGCGTACGCATGGGAAACCATGGGTAGTAATTAAAAGTGCTGCGACTTTAGATGGTCAAGTTGCAGATAGATACGGACAATCACAATGGATTACCTGCCCTGAAGCTCGCGCTGATGTTGGAAGACTCCGAGCCTGTTCTCAAGCTATTATTGTAGGTTCTAAAACTGTTTTAAAAGATAACCCCTTGTTAACAGCTAGAAAACCTTCCGGTGAACTCTATCCTTGTCAACCTTTGCGAGTGGTTGTGGATAGTAAAGGAGCGATCCCCCCAGAGGCAAATATCTTTCATAGCACAGGGAAATCCCTCTATGTAACTACCACACAATCTTCAAAAGATCATAGAAAAAAAATAGAAGACTTGGGTGTGGATCTCCTAGTTACAGAATCTAAAGATTCTAAAGTAAATTTACATGAATTAATGACATATTTATCTACTAAACATGCCTTGCAAGTTCTTGTTGAAGGCGGGGCAGTTTTACATACTTCGTTTTTGAAAGAACGTTTAGCAAATGCTCTTATCCTTTACTTAGGACCTAAAATTTTAGGAGATCAACGAAAGCCTGTTTTTGGGGACCTAGGTTTACTCCTGCATTCTTCTCAAAAAATTGTGCCTATGTTTTCTGAAATTCTAGGAAATTCTTTAAAAACTTCTTGGGAAGTCATCGTATAGAGAAAACGGGGGAAGGGATTGCAGTGAATAGGGATTTCTATTAGCATTCCTGGAGAGTAGGTGACTGTAATTTGGAGGAAGGTTGGTGATAAAATTCGATGATGATGCTCGTGCCTCGTGTTTTGTCCCTATAGAAAAGGCTATTGCAGATATCGCTGAGGGTAAATTTGTTATTGTTGTTGATGAGACTTCAAGAGAGAATGAGGGAGATCTTATCATAGCAGGCGAGAAAATGACCGTCGAAAAAATGACTTTTCTTCTTAAATATACAACGGGAATTATCTGCGCTTCTTTAGATCCTGAGAGAATAAAACAATTAGACCTCCCCCCTATGGTTAAAGATAACCGTTGTCGTTATCGTACAGCATTTACAGTTTCAGTGGATGCTGCTAAAGGCGTAACTACAGGCGTGTCTGCAGCAGATAGAACAAGAGTAGTTGAACTCCTATCGGACCCTAATAGTGTTCCTGAGGATTTTGTTCGTCCGGGGCATTTCTTCCCTTTAATGGCTACACCGGGAGGCGTATTAAAACGAGCTGGTCATACAGAGGCTGCTTTAGATCTCATGCGTTTAGCCAATATGCGGCCTTGTGGGATCCTTTCAGAGCTTGTTAATGAAGACCACACTATGATGCGTCTTCCGCAAATTATAGAATTTGCTATACAGCACAAGCTCTCGATAATATCTACGTCTGATTTGGTAGCCTATCGAATGTTATCCGAAAGGCTCGTTGTCCCTATTTCTTCAGCTCGTCTTCCTACAGAATATGGGGATTTTAATATTCATGTTTATGAGTCTGTTCTTGATGGCATCCAACATATCGCTTTGGTGAAAGGTGATGTGAAAGGGAAGGAGAATGTACTTGTTCGGGTACATTCTGAATGCCTTACTGGTGATATCATGGGATCCATACGTTGTGATTGTGGACACCAGTTGCGCTCTGCTATGGAATATATTGGATTAGAGGGTGAAGGTGTTATTGTTTATCTACGAGGACAAGAGGGACGTGGTATTGGATTAGGTCATAAAGTTCGAGCCTACGCTCTACAAGATCGTGGGTATGATACTGTCGATGCCAACTTAGAAATTGGCTTCCCTATAGATTCTAGAGAATATGGAATCGGGGCTCAGATTTTAGTTGATCTAGGATTGACAAAGATCAAATTGATTACCCATAATCCCCACAAATATTTCGGCCTCCAGGGATATGGGTTAGAAATTGTTGATAGAATAGCTCTTCCAATCAATCTCTCTGAAGAAAATGAATGTTACCTCCGCACAAAAAAAGAGCGTATGGGACATTGGATAGACTTTCCTTCTTATAAAGAAGAAGTGAACACAAGATAATTCTAGGATTATATGAAAACATTTAAAGGGATAGCCTCGGCAAAAGATATGCGCGTGGCTATCGTTGGCGCCTGTTTTAATGGGCCTATAGCTGACGCTTTGGTTTCTGGAGCAGCACAGACTTTTCTTGAGCTCGGTGGGACAGAGGATATGCTCACCGTAGTACGCGTTCCAGGGTCTTTTGAGATCCCCTGTACGTTGAAGAAACTCCTTACTTCAGGCATAGAGTATCACGCTATAGTCGCTTGTGGAGTTCTTATTAAGGGAGAAACTACTCATTACGATCACATAGCAGATCAAGTATCGGCCAGAATTAGTGAGCTATCTGTAGAATACAAACTACCAATTACCTTTTCTATTATCACAGCCCCTTGTGTAGATTCTGCATGGCAACGGGCGGGAATCAAGGGATCACACTTAGGAGTGTCTGGGATGAAGACAGCTCTAGAGATGGCTGATCTTTTTAAGAAGTTGTAATTACATAGCGTTACACTTTAAAGTGTAACGCTAACTGAACCATTCAAATGCACGCGTACGGCAATATTTTCTGAGAAAATATCTAGACCTCCACAAGAAATTGTAGTTTCTGAGAAATCTAAAACAGTCGTCTGATCAAGCAGTTGCTTTTTCAACATATCCTTCTGAACACGTAAACTTTTCACTACTAAAGATAGCGCTGTCGAGTAAACCTGACGCAAGCGACTTTCAGGGCTTGATGTTGCTGTTCCATGGTTTGCTTGTAGTAAACCGGTAATTAGATTTGGGAGACCGCGTATTTCTAGAGGAATATGTTCCCCTTGTACTGTGTAAAAGCTATTTACTAAGCTTTCTGATTCATCGATAGGAAGGTTTTTATAACTCCAGGTAAGAGCACTAGTTTCTGCAGGAGAAAGTCCCATAAGTATTGCTAAACGCACTAAAGTCATATCACTACGAGAAGATCCTTCAAAGCCTAAACGATTTGCCCTGTAAGTGAAATAACGGGAAAAAGCTTCTTCTACAGTCGCATGCTGCTGCAACATAGATAATAAAGGAGCAAAGTTATAGTAAAATTCTTGAGAGCAATTGTGCTCACCACAGATATCCAGAGAATATAGATATAAATCTAAAATCACTAAAGGACGTTTTACCCTACCTACAGATAAAAGCTGAGAACTAGGGGCAGTTGTAAGGTTGAACAGGGAGTCGTAATCAGTTAAGCGACGTAATGCAACAAGTACCTCTTTTTGTTCTGGAGATAGACGTGAATACGACGGACTTAGTTCTGGAAATGCTTGTAATACATGCAAAGCTTTTGCATAAAAAGCATCAACTCGGGTCTCTGTAAAGTAAGGTTTAAAGTTTGCTGCAGCCTTCGCAGAACATCCCAAATGTTTTAAAACAATGGCTGTCTCTAAAATTTTTAGAGTATTATCAAAGTGTTTCGGAGAATTTAAGAAATGAATCAGTTGCCTATGAGCAGTTTGGAATTGCTTAAAGGTAATGCTGTTTTCTGCAGGTTGTAATTGACAAAGCTGAGCATAGGATTGACGTGAACCTTGTATTAACAGGTGTAGGTAAATCAAACTACGTATAGCAACATCAAAAGCTGGGATCTTCTTATCAAATAAAGATAAAGAATAGGTCGTTTTACATGTTGTTGCTATGCTTGCCGCAGCCGATGGCTCTGTTAGCCAAAGTAATTCTGGGTATTGGCGTAGCTTGTGCTCAATCCATGAATCGGATCCTATTTTTCCTCTGCCAGAAGATAAGTTTGTCTGGAGCGTCGCTGATGAAGTCGGAGCTCCAACAGACATGTAAGGAAAACTTAAAAGACAAGCTACTAAACAAGCGCAGCTTCGAATTATAAGGATTTTTAACATAAGATCCCCTGGCGTCTAATTGTTTTGTTAATTTCCCTTAATAAAGGGCACTAACTAAATGCCACATGTTGATAACAAAATGGCCAATAACAAATCAACCCGAGAAACTCAAGAATCAATTCCCTGGAGGAGCGGAGAATAAATATTCTTATGATGTTAAAAATCTTAATATTAAAAAATAAATAATTAAAAGCCCGCTATTTTAATGTATTTATGATATAATACTATAAAATTTAATTTTAAATTTAACTAAAGCAATGAAAAAATACATCTATAAGTACAGTTTTGGCGGTTTGATATTGCTCTTGAGTTTGAGTAGTTGCTGCTTGAACCCTTATGGATCCAAGCAGTGCTTAAAAAACTCGAGGGACATAAATAACGAATCTGTTATACTCACGAAAAGTGAAAAAAAGCCTTCTCGTCGTTCGCGAAGATTATTTGCTCGACGTAGTCAATCTAAGAAGGACACCCAGAAAGTGCAAGCTAACTTTAAGAAATATGAAGATCAGTTATCGGATCAAGACAAAAGAGATATCTCTTTCGTTGTTTCTGCTACTGCTGAAAAATCTTCTATATCGTTGGCTATGTCTCAGAGTGAGATTAAGAGTGCTTTAAACCGCCTCAGAGAACTTCACCCTTTAGCTTTATTAAAGCTTTTAGCTGAAAACCCTTCATTAATTGAAGGTATGAAGAAAATGCAGGGTCGCGATTGGATTTGGAATATGTTTATGACCGAATTAAGTGGTGTATTTTCTCAAGCTGCTTCTCAGGGTGTTATTACTGAAGAAGATATCTCTGCTTTTGCCTCCACCTTAGGATTAGATTCCGGGACCGTTGCCTCAATAGTGCAGGGGGAAAGGTGGCCTGAGCTTGTGGATATCGTGATATCTCAACCTTCTTAAGCTCTCTACAACGAAGCTTCCTTTCCCCTAAGCCAGGAGAGGAAGCTACGAGCTAATTTGCTGTGATCTTCCATTAAAAGAACACTATTAGCAATAAAGAGAGAGACAAATGTTACATTTCCTAGAACAATTAAATAATTTCTGCATTTCCTTTTGTGTGTTCCCCTCGATTCTATTTCTTGGTGGATTATTAACATGGAAATTACGAGGCTTGCAATTTACTGGGTTAAAGCTAGGCTTTAATCTAATGTTGAAAAATAAACAGGAAAAGCCGTCTACTGAAAACGGTACAGTATCTCGTTACGAGGCTGTAGCTGGTATTCTTGCTGGGAATTTTGGTACTGGAAATATCGCCGGCATGGCTGTTGCTATTTCTTGTGGAGGGCCTGGAGCTTTAGTCTGGATCTGGGTAGCCGCTCTTTTAGGTGCTATTGTTCAATACTCAGGGTCCTTTTTAGGAGTTAAATATCGTAAATTGTGTAGACAATCTGGCGAGTTTATCGGTGGACCTACGGGGTGCCTCGCTTATGGCTTGGGAAGTAAATTCCTAGCCGGCCTTTTTTGTATATTCACAATTATTACAGCATTCTCGGCAGGAAATTTTGCACAAATTAATTGCATAGTCCCTCTTTGTGTTGAGAGTATGCCTTTGAAATTTCTTGTAGGAATTCTTCTTGCATTAACAATTGTCCCTGTACTCGTAGGGGGAAATAGCCGTATTTTAAAATTCTCAGCTCGAGTGATTCCTTTTATAGCAGGTTTTTACGCAATCTCCTGTCTGATTATTCTTATACAGCATGGCTCCATGATCATCCCCGCGCTAAAACTTATCGTTTCGTCTGCTTTCGGAATAAAAGCAACAGTTTCAGGCTTGGGAGGCTATACAGTCACTCAAGTTATCTCAACCGGAATGAGTCGAGCGATTATGGCTACGGATTGTGGTAGCGGCATGGTGTCAATTCTCCAATCCGATTCTCAGAGTAAGAATCCGGTGATTGATGGTCTGGTTACGCTTTTACCCCCCGTCATTGTTATGATAGTTTGCTCTATCACTACACTTGTTCTTATTGTTTCTGGTGCCTATGTCTCAGGACAAGAGGGAACGCTTATGGTGTTAAATGCCTTTAAATCAAGCTTAGGCTCTATTGGAGGGCTGGTTGTCATTCTTGCCATGGCTTTGTTTGGCTATACGACGGTCCTGACTTGGTTTGCTTGCGCAGAAAAAAGTTTAGAATATATGATCCCGGGGAAACGAGCCAATTCCTGGTTAAAGATCCTGTTTGTTGCAGTTATACCTCTCGGAGGCATAGTAGATATGCGATTGATCTGGAGCCTTTCTGATACAGGGTTTTCGGGTATGGTGATTCTAAATTCTATAGCCCTGGTAGCTTTATTTAAGGATGTATTGTCCACAAATCGAGAAGTTGCCTTACTTAGACTGGGAGAAGATGCTCAACCCACTGTTTTGCAAAATCTAGATATCTAACTGGAGACGAATTATGCAATTACTCTCACCGGCATTTGATTACGGGAAAGCAATTCCAAAAAAATATACATGTCAAGGCGCTGGGATTTCACCGCCCCTAATATTTAAAGACGTTCCTAAAGAAGCAAAAAGTATTGCGTTGATTATGGAAGATCCCGATGTGCCCAAAAATTTACGGGAAGATGGTCTGTGGATTCATTGGATAGTATATAACCTCTCCCCAGTGATAACCGAACTAGCAGAAGGCGCAAATATTTACGCTGTTCAAGGATTAAATACTTCAGGAAAAGCTTGCTACGAAGGACCCTGCCCACCAGATAGACAGCATAGGTATTATCTCTACAGCTATGCTCTAGACGTTATTTTGCCTGTAGAGGAAAATGTAACCAGAGATCAGCTTCTTGAAGTCATGGAAAGTCATGTTATAGATACCGCGGAGCTCATGGGAACATACGAAAAGAGTTAAATACCTAATCTTCTTCGGGAATAAACTCTTCACGTTTTTTCCTATGCTTCCAATATAGCGGGCCATAGTGGTAACATAACTCTTCGCCCGCTTCAATTGTTTGAATCGTTCTAATAATCACATGAAATAGTCCATCCTGGAATACTCCAATGGCCTCTACGTTAGGCTTGTCACTATGATTAATAAAGCGAGTGAAATTTCCTTGATGTCCACTATCGATAGTAAAATAACGCCATAACCACAAGGATAAGGGGTAACGAAAACAGTAATCGTTTTCATCCAACCAAATGGCCTGACGGCGACGTAATATCCCTGTATACTCTCCAATATATGACCAAGCGGGGATCCTTTCTCGAGCAAAGACTCCGTAACCAATATAGGAATTGATCCAACAAATTACTATGGGGGGCATAGGAGGCGTCGTTAAGTCTTGCTTGTGAAGTTGTCCTAGCCATTTTGCTAAGGGGGATATAAATTGTTTTTTCTTAGCCTTATGACAGAGCTGACGGACTTTCTGTTCTACTTTCCAATCCGCAAAAGTAAGAAAGGGAAGAAATTTGAAATTAAGTAACTGCGAAGCTCTATCGATACTATAGCGAGTGCTCTTGTCCCAGTTATGATCTAGAGAAATGTATAGAGTCTGGTGTGAAGTATGTTCTAATTTCATACGGTTATTAAAGAACTAAAGTAAATAGGATCAGTCACTTCATGACTTTCTACAATGACAGGATCAATAGAAGCAATATTTTCTATAGCAGAAGATACCGTAGATAGCGCTAGTTCAGATGTATTAGATTCGCTAGAGAGGTGAGCAAGGTAGATTTTCTTTATTTTGGGAGTGAGAACTTTTTGTAATAATTCTGCACACTCATGATTTGATAGGTGGCCAAGCTTACTAAGAACACGTTTTTTATAAATGTCGGGGCGAGAAGATTTTCGCACAAGTTCAGGATCATGGTTGGCTTCTATAAGTAGATAATCACAGTCGTAAAGTTCATGAATAATCCATGAAGTTCCCCAACCCAAGTCTGTACAAAAACCTAATTTTTCATCATGGTAATGAAAGATAAATCCTACAGGATCCACAGCATCATGAGGAACATTAAATGTTTGGATTTTTAAATCATGGAAAGAAAATGTTGTCCCTGTAGAAAAAATCTTAAAAGTTGGATGAACATCTAATAATTGACAAAGGTGACGTGCTGTTTCAAGATTGCAAATAATTGGAGTATTATAAGTCTTTATAAAACTTTTAATTCCAGAAATATGATCAGAATGCTCGTGAGATACAAAAATAGCCTGAATATCTTCAGGATGCACGTTCATCGATAGAAGTCCATGTGTGACAAGTTGCTTGCTAATACCTAAATCTATTAGAATTTTAGAGGACTCCGTTCCTAAATAGGCACAGTTCCCCTTCGAACCTGAGGCTAAAGGGAAAAAACCTTCCATAAACTTATCCTTCTTGAGGAGGTATTTGTATTAAGATCTGACGAGGTTTGGCACCTTCCGAAGGACCTATAATTCGCGCGTCTTCAAGCTGGTCTATTAAACTTGCCGCTCTAGCATAACCAATTTTAAGTTTTCTTTGTAAGAAAGTCGTAGAGGCATTTCCTGTTTGAAGAATTAGCGTTTTTGCTTGATTATATAAAGGATCTCTATCTGTTAAATCATCCCCAGCGCAGTCTTCATAAGTATCAAATGAAGGAATGACGTATTTTGTAGGGAAGCGAGAACATAGGTCTTTGATAACCTTGTTGATATCTTCATCGCAAATGTAAGCTCCTTGAGCACGCACAGCTCCAAAAGAAGCGGGAGAAACTACTAACATATCCCCATTCCCCATCAGATTTTCAGCACCAGGTTCATCTATAATGATTTGACTATTTACCTTATTAGCGACTTTAAATGCTATGCGTGAAGGGAAGTTTGCTTTAATTAACCCAGTAATAACATCGCGAGAAGGCCTTTGTGTAGCTAGGATTAAATGAATCCCAACGGCTCTTGCCATCTGGGCTAAGCGAATAATAGGTGTTTCTATATCTTGAGAAGAAGAAAGTAAAAGATCAGATAGCTCGTCTATGATCCCTACAAGGAAAGGCATTTTTTCTGGTATTTCTTTATCAAAAGAAGCCTCGATCTCGATATTGCGTTGACGAGCATTAAAAGCTTGAATATTACGAAGGCCTAAGAATCTTAGAATTTCGTAACGAAGTTCCATTTCTTTAACAAGCCAAACTAAAGCACTATGCGCATCTCGTGATTCTGTGATTACAGGAGTTAACATATGAGGAAGCTGTGAATATCCAGTAAGCTCTACTTTTTTGGGATCGACAATCACAAGTTTGATATCGGAAGGTAATTTTGTCATGATAAGAGACATAACGATTGTATTGATACAAACAGATTTCCCAGACCCGGTTGTTCCTGCAATAATAAGGTGTGGCATTGTGGCTAAGTCTGCCCAGAAATTATCACCATTGGCTTTTTTCCCAAGTAAAAGAGGAACCTGTAATTTATGATTTTGTTTTTGGTAATCTTCCAATAAATCACGGAAGTTTACTGGCTGGGGATAAGGATTAGGAATTTCAATGCCAACAGCAGCCTTCCCAGGAATCGGAGCAATAATACGAATACTCGAGGCTTGTAAGTTCAAAGCAATGTCATTTTCTAACGCCTTAATTTTTTGAACTTTTACACCGGTATGAGGTTGTACTTCAAATGCAGCTAATGTAGGCCCAAAACAAATATTGCCAATATCAGCTTCTATTCCAAAACTTTCTAAAGTCTGCTGTAAGAGCACGCCCTTTTTTTGTAATTCGTCACGCAAGGATTCGGGTTTAGAATTATCACTCTTACTTAATAGATGATACTGAGGCAACTCAGAATTGCCCTCGCCAAATGTAGATAGGTTTAAAGGAAGGGATTTTTCTGCTCTATTAATCGATGGAGATAGGGTTTGAGGTAGTACATTAATTTTTAATTTTTTCTGAACTGTATTTTGTGGTTTGGGGAACGGAAATAAAATGCGTTTTTCAGGATGTGGAGCTAAAAAAAGAGCCGCCTTTTCTGAAGCTTGAGGGGTTATTTGTGCATCATCTAATAAATCCCGTTTCTCTATAGGTAAGGAGAGAATGGGGGTCGGGGGTTTCTTTGCACTGTTCCTTGCTATAGGGGAAGAAGGAACTTTAATTGATGGCTTAGGAAGATAATTTTGTTTGTTAGTTAGTCTTTTTAAAACACTTTTGCAAATATTCCAGCAAGCTTGAAGCTTGTTTTTGAGAAATTTTTGCAGGATTTTTTTTTTAATTAAAACTATGCCGCCACAAAGGTAAAAAATAGAGAAAAACAGTATGAATGAAAAGATTAGGCACGTCCCGACAGAACCTATCAAATGTTTTAGGCAGAAGGATTGTCCTGTATACAGAATGTAAAAAGGAATACCTCCCAAATAGGAAACAGGAGGATTGATTCCTAAAAAGAACTTAGGAAGACGTGTATCTAAAACATGTGGCAACGTCTGAATAGGAGACAACATTGATAACAAAACAGAAGAACATACAGGAAGCGCAGCAAATGCTAATGCTTTACGATGTAAGATTTTAGAAGGTGTTTTTCTCATATTCAGGAAAGACAACCATAAAAAATATGGAGGGATAAGAAAAGATGTAGCTCCAAAGCAATATAAAAGAAAAGAACTTAAGGACCAGCCCAACAATCCTATCCAGTTTTGTGTACAAGGCTGGGTATTATGAAAACTCCATAGACTCAGACCTGAAAAACAAGCCAAAAATAGATAAGCACTTGCCCTAACTGCGAAAGGTATAAAGGGGAATAGGACTGATTTAGATTTCTGACGCTCTCTTACCATGATAGACACAAGGTGTTTAGTAGAGTGAGAATTTATTCTAATACTTGGTTATAGCAAGAATAGCAAAAGAAACAAAGAAGATAAAGAAGGGCGAACGACGGGGTTTGAACCCGCGACCTTCGGAACCACAATCCGACGCTCTAACCAACTGAGCTACGTTCGCCATAAGCTATGAAACTAAAGAGAAATATTATCTCGATGATAATATTTATCCAAGACAAAAAGCCTGTGACTGCAAACATAATTCAATCGTTAAAGTTCATTGTGCTTATCAATACGGTTTTTCTCATAAGTTTCATAGTCGCATAGATCAAAGAAACTTCCCTAATGATTAGAAATAACAGCGCTTTGCCTTTTTAACTGTTTGCGAACACCTCATACACGTTTCTCAAATTTAAATTTCACTCTGGACATCTCAATAATTCCATTAAGGAAGGATATTCCAACTGTTTTAGCCCGATATTTAGGTACGTCTAAGAAACGAGCGCTTTTAATTAAGGGATGAAAATTTGAAGATTTAATAAATTCGAGTCAAAAAAATTTTATAATTAAAATACGTCTAAACAAGATTCCGGATGGTATTAGTGATAAATAGAATTTCAATAGGCTTGTGTAAACACATCAACAGGTGACATTCGAACATAAAAAACAGAAAAAAACGAAAAAAACAAAATGTATTTTTCTGGCTCTGAGCATATTGTGAAGCACAAATTCAATTAGGAAAAATTTCGATAAGAAAAAAAAGAACACCAAAATGTATTGCATAAATAAATGCCATTTATATAAGATATTGATTTCTTCTTCACCGCGATAAGCGAAAAGAGGAAAGAGTCCACACTTCGATGTGGGCGTGCAAAATGAGAGATCGACATCGTCGAGCTTCTCTTCTTAACAATGCAAATGAGATAGAATGCAAGCCAGTAAAAATGCTTGTTCGGATTTTAAAAATCCGTTAATTTTTAAATTTATTTTTTTCTGAGAATTTGATCTTGGTTCAGATTGAACGCTGGCGGCGTGGATGAGGCATGCAAGTCGAACGGAATAATGACTTCGGTTATTATTTAGTGGCGGAAGGGTTAGTAATACATAGATAATCTGTCCTCAACTTGGGAATAACGGTTGGAAACGACCGCTAATACCGAATGTGGTATGTTTAGGATTCTAAAACATATTAAAGAAGGGGATCTTCGGACCTTTCGGTTGAGGGAGAGTCTATGGGATATCAGCTTGTTGGTGGGGTAATGGCCTACCAAGGCTTTGACGTCTAGGCGGATTGAGAGATTGACCGCCAACACTGGGACTGAGACACTGCCCAGACTTCTACGGAAGGCTGCAGTCGAGAATCTTTCGCAATGGACGAAAGTCTGACGAAGCGACGCCGCGTGTGTGATGAAGGCTCTAGGGTTGTAAAGCACTTTCGCTTGGGAATAAGAGAGATTGGCTAATATCCAATTGATTTGAGCGTACCAGGTAAAGAAGCACCGGCTAACTCCGTGCCAGCAGCTGCGGTAATACGGAGGGTGCTAGCGTTAATCGGATTTATTGGGCGTAAAGGGCGTGTAGGCGGAAAGGAAAGTTAGATGTTAAATCTTGGGGCTCAACCCCAAGCCAGCATCTAATACTATCTTTCTAGAGGGTAGATGGAGAAAAGGGAATTCCACGTGTAGCGGTGAAATGCGTAGATATGTGGAAGAACACCAGTGGCGAAGGCGCTTTTCTAATTTACACCTGACGCTAAGGCGCGAAAGCAAGGGGAGCAAACAGGATTAGATACCCTGGTAGTCCTTGCCGTAAACGATGCATACTTGATGTGGATAGTCTCAACCCTATCCGTGTCGTAGCTAACGCGTTAAGTATGCCGCCTGAGGAGTACACTCGCAAGGGTGAAACTCAAAAGAATTGACGGGGGCCCGCACAAGCAGTGGAGCATGTGGTTTAATTCGATGCAACGCGAAGAACCTTACCTGGGCTTGACATGTATTTGACCGCGGCAGAAATGTCGTTTTCCGCAAGGACAGATACACAGGTGCTGCATGGCTGTCGTCAGCTCGTGCCGTGAGGTGTTGGGTTAAGTCCCGCAACGAGCGCAACCCTTATCGTTAGTTGCCAACACTTAGGGTGGGAACTCTAACGAGACTGCCTGGGTTAACCAGGAGGAAGGCGAGGATGACGTCAAGTCAGCATGGCCCTTATGCCCAGGGCTACACACGTGCTACAATGGCCAGTACAGAAGGTAGCAATATCGCAAGATGGAGCAAATCCTCAAAGCTGGCCCCAGTTCGGATTGTAGTCTGCAACTCGACTACATGAAGTCGGAATTGCTAGTAATGGCGTGTCAGCTATAACGCCGTGAATACGTTCCCGGGCCTTGTACACACCGCCCGTCACATCATGGGAGTTGGTTTTGCCTTAAGTCGTTGACTCAACCTGCAAAGGAGAGAGGCGCCCAAGGTGAGGCTGATGACTGGGATGAAGTCGTAACAAGGTAGCCCTACCGGAAGGTGGGGCTGGATCACCTCCTTTTAAGGATAAGGATAACTGTCTTAGGACGGTTTGACTAGGTTGGGCAAGCATTTTTAATCTTGTATTCTATTTCTTTTGCATTGTTAAGCGTTGTTTCCAAAACATTTAGTTTACGATCAAGTATGTTATGTAAATAATATGGTAACAAGTAAATTCACATATAATAATAGACGTTTAAGAATATCTGTCTTTGGGTGAAGTTAACTTGCATGGATCAATAATTTACAGACCAAGTTATTAAGAGCTATTGGTGGATGCCTTGGCATTGACAGGCGATGAAGGATGCGTTTACCTGCAGTAATCTTCGGCGAGCTGGTATAAAGCTATGACCCGGAGGTCTCCGAATGGGGCAACCCGATAGATTAATCATCTATCATTATACGCTGAATACATAGGCGTATAAGGCGACACCTGCTGAACTGAAACATCTTAGTAAGCAGAGGAAAATAAATCAAAGAGATTCCCTGAGTAGCGGCGAGCGAAAGGGGAAAAGACCAAACCACATTTTTAATGTGGGGTTGTAGGGTCGATAACATGGGATCTTAAGTTTTAGTTGAATACTTCTGGAAAGTAGAACGATACAGGGTGATAGTCCCGTAAACGAAAAAACAAGAGACTCTATTCGATACCTGAGTAGGGCTAGACACGTGAAACCTAGTCTGAATCTGGGGAGACCACTCTCCAAGTCTAAATACTAGTCAATGACCTATAGTGAACCAGTACTGTGAAGGAAAGGTGAAAAGAACCCTTGTTAAGGGAGTGAAATAGAACCTGAAACCAGTAGCTTATAAGCGGTCGAAGACCTATAACTTCTTAGGAAGTCATGGTTGACGGCGTGCCTTTTGCATGATGAGCCAGGGAGTTAAGTTAAACGGCGAGGTTAAGGGATTTACATTCCGGAGCCGAAGCGAAAGCGAGTTTTAAAAGAGCGTTTAGTCGTTTGATTTAGACACGAAACCAAGTGAGCTATTTATGACCAGGTTGAAGCATGGGTAAGACCTTGTGGAGGACCGAACCAGTACATGTTGAAAAATGTTTGGATGAGTTGTGAATAGGGGTGAAAGGCCAATCAAACTTGGAGATATCTTGTTCTCTCCGAAATAACTTTAGGGTTAGCCTCGGATATTAAGCTTTTGGGGGTAGAGCACTGAATTCTAGCGGGGGCCTACCGGCTTACCAACGGAAATCAAACTCCGAATACCAAAAGCGAGTCCGGGAGATAGACAGCGGGGGCTAAGCTTCGTTGTCGAGAGGGGAACAGCCCAGACCGCCGATTAAGGTCCCAAATTTTATGCTAAGTGAGTAAGGAAGTGATGATTCTAAGACAGTTGGAATGTTGGCTTAGAGGCAGCAATCATTTAAAGAGTGCGTAACAGCTCACCAATCGAGAATCATTGCGCCAATAATAATCGGGGCTCAAGCATAAAACCGAAATCGCGGGTGTATATTTTATATGCGCGGTAGGAGAGCGTAGTATTCAGCAGTGAAGGTATACCGTAAGGAGTGCTGGAGCGGATACTAGTGAAGATCCATGGCATAAGTAACGATAAAGGAAGTGAAAATCTTCCTCGCCGTAAGCACAAGGTTTCCAGGGTCAAGCTCGTCTTCCCTGGGTTAGTCGGCCCCTAAGTCGAGGCACAAATGCGTAGACGATGGAGCAACAGGTTAAATATTCCTGTACCACCTAAAACTTTAGCAATGGAATGACGGAGTACGTTAAGCACGCGGACGATTGGAAATGTCCGTATCACAATGAGACTGGTTAGTAGGCAAATCCGCTAACATAAGGTTAGGTTGTGGTTAAGGGAAATCTTCGGAGGAACTGATAGTGTGGCGCAAGGCTTTCAAGAAATAATTTCTAGCTGTTGATGGTGACCGTACCTAAACCGACACAGGTGTGCGAGATGAGTATTCTAAGGCGCGCGAGATAACTTTCGTTAAGGAACTCGGCAAATTATCCCCGTAACTTCGGAAGAAGGGGAGCCTCTTAGGGTGATTGCCTTTACGGCATGAGCTCCGGGGGGCCGCAGAGAAATGGCCCAGGCGACTGTTTAACAAAAACACAGCACTATGCAAACCTCTAAGGGGAAGTATATGGTGTGACGCCTGCCCAATGCCAAAAGGTTAAAGGGATATGTCAGCCGCAAGGCAAAGCATTGAACCCAAGCCCTGGTGAATGGCCGCCGTAACTATAACGGTGCTAAGGTAGCGAAATTCCTTGTCGGGTAAGTTCCGACCTGCACGAATGGTGTAACGATCTGGGCACTGTCTCAACGAAAGACTCGGTGAAATTGTAGTAGCAGTGAAGATGCTGTTTACCCGCAAAAGGACGAAAAGACCCCGTGAACCTTTACTGTACTTTGGTATTGATTCTTGATTTGTTATGTGTAGCATAGCCAGGAGACTGAGAACACTCTTCGTCAGGAGAGTGGGAGTCATCGTTGAAATACTGGTCTTAACAAGTTGGGAATCTAACATAATTCCATGAATCTGGAATATGGACATTGCCAGACGGGCAGTTTTACTGGGGCGGTATCCTCCTAAAAAGTAACGGAGGAGCCCAAAGCTTATTTCATCGTGGTTGGCAATCACGAGTAGAGCGTAAAGGTATAAAATAGGTTGACTGCAAGACCTACAAGTCAAGCAGAGACGAAAGTCGGGCTTAGTGATCCGGCGGTGGAAAGTGGAATCGCCGTCGCTTAACGGATAAAAGGTACTCCGGGGATAACAGGCTGATCGCCACCAAGAGTTCATATCGACGTGGCGGTTTGGCACCTCGATGTCGGCTCATCGCATCCTGGGGCTGGAGAAGGTCCCAAGGGTTTGGCTGTTCGCCAATTAAAGCGGTACGCGAGCTGGGTTCAAAACGTCGTGAGACAGTTTGGTCTCTATCCTTTGTGGGCGCAGGATACTTGAAAGGAGCTGTTCCTAGTACGAGAGGACCGGAATGGACGAACCAATGGTGTGTCGGTTGTTTTGCCAAAAGCATAGCCGAGTAGCTACGTTCGGAAAGGATAAGCATTGAAAGCATCTAAATGCCAAGCCTCCCTTAAGATAAGGTATCCCTATGAGACTCCATATAGACTATGTGGTTGATAGGTTGGGTGTGTACGCACAGTAATGTGTTTAGCTAACCAATACTAATAAGTCCATTGACTTGGTTTTTATCATATAAAA